>NZ_JAJNSA010000168.1:0-3023 GCF_027497875.1 Streptococcus sp. SM3
GAATCATGCTCAGTAATACAACCATTAACAGCTACTTGCTGACAAATAGTGGAGCCATGGCTGAAAACAAATGGGTTCTCATTGATAAACATTGGTACTTCGCTAATTCTTCTGGAAAAATTTCTCAGAATAAATGGGAGAAAATTAATGGAGTTTGGTACTATTTTGACAAAATAGGTATTATGTCTAGTAACCAATGGCAAGGTAATTATTATTTAAAATCAAGTGGAGCCATGGCTGATAATGAATGGATATTTGATAAAAACTATAACAGCTGGTTCTTTTTGAAGCGTGGTGGAATGTATGCATCAAAAGAATGGATTGGAGCTTACTATCTCAAAGCTGGTGGTTATATGGCTAAAAAAGAGTGGATTTACGACGACACTTATAAGGCTCACTACTACTTAGATGATAATGGACATTATGTTTCCGGAACTTACAAAATTGACGGTAAAGACCATCTATTCCACAAAAATGGTCAATGGATTTCTGAGGTCTCAAAAGAAGTTGGTTTTGTAAAAGGCCAATACAGTAAAACCATCTTTTTAGATCCAGGACATGGTGGAAGAGACTCAGGTGCATACTATTACAATGTTGCTGAAAAAGACCTCAACATGCAGGTGTATCGTAAATTACGCAAAAAGTTAGAAGAACTTGGCTACAAAGTTCTTACTTCACGTGATAGTGATATTGATGTAGATTTTGTTACAGAACGTTCTCGTATGGTTAACAAGACTAACTCTGATATCTTTATTAGTATTCATTTCAATG
This sequence comes from Streptococcus sp. SM3, assembly GCF_027497875.1. The sequence continues at coordinate 772 of NZ_JAJNSA010000168.1, forward strand.
CGACTGGTAGCCCGTACTCTAGAGCTAGCGGTATTCAAACCTATTCCTATAGTGATGATCCTGATTATCCAAGTAAAATCAACCCATACTGGCATAACCATCCTGACCGTATGAGTGAGAGCAAGCGTCTTGCAGCCGCTATCCACTCTTCATTGTTAGCTGAGACTGGTGCTAAAGATGCTGGTTTATTGGAAAGAAGCTTTGCCGTTCTTCGAGAAACTGCTAAACCAGCCGTCCTCCTAGAGCTTGGTTATATAGATAATTTCGCTGAAAATCAACAGATTCGAGATAGCCACTATCAAGATAAGCTTGTAGCAGGTATCGTGAAAGGAATTCAAAAATATTACGCTGGTAAGTAAAAAAGGGTCTCGAGAAACCTCGAGGCCTTTTCTATTTGTCTTCTTTTGTATCTTTATCAGGAAAGAGGTATCCAATACCAATGCAAGCTAGTACGCCCGCTCCAATTACCAAGCCACTTGAAATTGGCAAAAGGTCTAAAATTGCATTTGCAATGATAAAAGCAATAATTAAACACATCAGACTAGCCTTGTAGTCTTTTTTCAAAAAATTCTCTAGAGTGAAAAAGAGGAACAGTCCTACCGGAATCAGTGACCATAGGTTGACATCCAAACTTGGCCATCCAACAGAACCAAAATACAAAACCAAAGCTGAAACTAGCAAGAATCCAATACCTAATAATTTTTTCATTTTTATCTCCAATTGCTTTTTTATGAACTTGAGTTATCTGATAGTGACGCCTCACGTCCCTTACAAAAATCATTATAGCAGAGGTCAGTTTCAAGAACAAGTTCTTTTGCCTATCTGGTCTCTATATCAGTCTAAGTGGTTGAAGTGTTAAGATAAAAGAAAAGAAGCCCTAATGAGCTTCTTCATTCTAGCGATTGCAACAGTATTTCTGAACTAAAACAATCGAAAGTTAGATTCTAAACGAGTTTTCTCTAGTTATTATTTTTCTTTTCCTTAGATTCTAGAGAAGTTTTGATTGCTTCGCGTTCAGCCTGTAGTTGAGCTAAATTCTTCTCCTCTTCCTCAAGTTTACTAGTATCTGGTTTTACACGATAATAAACATCTTCTGGTCTCGACAACATCGCTTCATACTGCTGTCCTGCAAACAGTCTCTCCTCGTCATGATTGCTTTTATCTGTCAGTTTTCCATCATCACCAGGTTGCATGACAACTCCACTTGGTACGGCAACTACCACAAATCCTCCTGCGACAGAACCTTTAGTGTGTGCACTTAGACTTTCAACTTCTTTAAAGTTGGAATCTGAACTTCGATTTTTCAGATGAGAGTAACTATTGTCCAATTCAACAGTATATTCAAATTTTTGACCATCTCTAAAGCTAGTTATATAAATTTCACCAGACTCATTAATGACATATTCATTGCCCGACGGTGTACGCCATGTGCCTTTCAAACTAGATAAATCATTATTTCTTAATGCTTCAATATCCAGTTTCGGAACTGCAGTTTCTTCTTTTAGCTTGTCAACTACCTTCTCTGACTCAGAGACCTTGCTATCTAAACTGGTTAGCTGTTCCTTGAGTTTTTGAATCTCCTCTTCTTTCTTCTTCTCATTCTCAGACGCTTTCGAAGTATCTATCGCTTCTTTACTTGTGTTCTCTTTTTTAGCAACTGAAGAAATGGCTTCATTTGACTCTTTCTTTGCGTTAGGTGAGAATAATAAGAGGCTTGCTAGGATTGCAACAACCAAGAGACTAATGGCAATGCCAATATAGACTTTTATTTTAAAAAACTTACCTCTAATCTTAGATGGAGAAGAGCCTCTCACTCCCTTCGAGACAGTTGTCTTAGGATCATTTGTCTCTTCATAATTTTTCTTAGTCATAGTATTTCTCCCATTTTTCACTATATTTTACCTATATCTTAAGCAAATTCACAAGATTTGTCAGTATCCATGAATGGATGGATTTTCAAAAGAAAACCAATCAACTAATCCTTAAATATTGGCATCAATAGAATCATCCATTAAACTCTATATCGAATTTATTAATATAAATTATACCATAATTTTTAAGAATTTTATATATTTTTATAGTCTAACTATGATAATCAAAGGTAGCTATTCTTTCGTATTATTCACTTATATTTATAAAAATTATAATAGGCGTATTTACTTATCATATTGCATATAGACTATACTTAAAATAAATAACCAAAAAGTGATTAAATCAAGATATTATTTCACGCTTGTTAGGATTCAATTTGA
>NZ_JAJNSA010000169.1:0-2936 GCF_027497875.1 Streptococcus sp. SM3
GGTGTCGCCTGATTCTAGATCAAGGAATTTCGGACGATCCCTTTGAACGTCATGTTGTTTAAGACTCAAAAAAGGATGAACCTGTGGTTCATCCTTTTTTCTTGTCATTTTTCCCAGAAATAGTATACTTGCTCAGGCATTAATAATCCAGAGCATCTGAATGACCTTTTCCGTTCCCTACGAAATAACCAGTCTTGGCATTGATACTAAAGAGATAGGTTCCATCTGGTTTAAAAAGGTTGTAATAGCCATTACCGTTAATGATATTAACACGCTCTAAAATGTATTGATTGCCAGTGATATGTCCACGTTTACGAGCAATGTTCAATACTTTTTCAAGGATACCATCCCCAAACACCCAAGCCGGGTTATTGACATCATTGATAGCTGCTTGGTTATACGGCACACGGCTCAGGTTCCGCTGAAGTGGGACACCATCGCTTGGAAGACCGTAACCTGAATAGCCTGGACTTGCAGTTCCTGCACCACTTGTAGCAGCATTTACAGCCGGGGCTGTAGGCGTTGCTGCTTGAGCTGGGGCCGGAGTTGCATTGGAAGTATCTGCACCACCTGTTCCTGTCACTGGAGCTGGTGTCGCAACCTGTTGTGAACGTCCTTGCGCAACTGCCTCATTCAATAAGCTATCTAATTTTTCATTGCCTGTCTTTGTTTCTGCAAAGGTCGCATCACTTTTTGCTTTGGCAGTTGCATCAAGAACTCCATCTTTGATCACAGGAGAACTGAATTGAGAATTCACTTTTTGAATGGCAGAAACTTGCTTCACAAGATCTTCATATTTTGTTTTAGCCGCATTATAATCACTGCTTCCTTCTAATTTGTCCAGCAGTTTCTTCAGATTTTCCAAGTCTCCGAATTTATCATTTTTTAGCCCACTTTTCGATTCGTCTACAAAAAAGGCATCGTAAGCTTTGGTAAACTCTTCCAATTTTTGAGCTTGTGTTTCACTGCTACTTGATTTAGAAGTAGAAGATGACTTGCTAGATGAAGAAGATACAACTGTTGTACCACCAGATTTTCCACGACTGTGCATCCAGTTATAGGTCACGAAAATGGCCGAACCGACAATCGCAAGACCTAATGCAGAATATAGAACCGCTTTGATTCGTTTACCAGCATTGCTTGGAGTTTCCTCAGGAAGGTCCTCTGCTTCTACAATTGGTTCGGTTGGTGTTGGTCCAAATTTAATCTTAGCTGGTAATTCTGTTGAGATGGCATCCATTTCAGGCCTTTGTTCCAAGACCGTTTCCGTTACTTCCGGCACTTCCACTACTCCAGCAACTTCAGCAACTGTTTCTGTAGCTGCCAACTCTTCAGCTTTAGCCAATTCCTCTTTGGCCAAAATCTTTGTATCGTATTTTTCTGCTTCAATTTCTGCTCGGTGTTGTTTGATGTATTTGTCTAAGACATTATCGCCCTCTGTTACACCTGCTTCAATTTCTTCTGCCTTTCGATTGGCCTGCCCAATCGTCATCTCTTTAGCGTCTTCAAAATCTAAAATTGATTCTGTTTCTTGCTCTAATGGCTTTTTATCCTTCTCTGTCATAAAAATCCTTTCTATGCCTTTATCTGCCTTTTTACACGTTCCCCAAAATATTGGTAGAGATCAACTTTAAGGGTTCCGTTATAAAGTTTTCGTTTTTTTTCTGCTTTACTACCGAATTTAGATTCAAAACCTTCATCACTGGTTAAGATAAATTTACTCCAGGTTTTGAGAGGTGCAAATACGTGCCCCATTTCAGTATACAATCTCGTCACGCCTTCATCATCGGATAAGCGTTCTCCATATGGAGGGTTAGAAATAATCACCCCATTGATCTTATCTGAGTGGAGATCTTGGACTCGCATTTGTTTGAAAGTAATGTCATTGCTAACGCCCGCTTTCTGAGCATTTTCTTTAGCAATCTCAACCATCCGTGCATCGATATCGGTTCCCATAATATCCAATTCGATCTCACGATTGATTTTCCTGCTCGCTTCTTGACGAACTTCATGAATCAAGCGATCATCCATCCAGTTCCATTCTTCAAAAGAAAAGGTCCGACGCAATCCAGGTGCCATCTTTCTAGCAATCATCGCCGCCTCAATACAAAACGTACCAGAACCACATGTGGGGTCAATCAAGGGCTTATCTGGATACCAGTTTGACAGCAGAAGGATTGCTGCCGCCATATTTTCCTTAATAGGGGCTCCCCCTTTTTCGGTCCGATAGCCACGTTTGAAGAGGCTACTACCAGTCGTGTCAATCAAGACGGTGGCTTGGTCTTTAAGGATCGATACTTCAATCTTGAACTCTGCCCCATTTTCCATCAAGGGAACCCCTTCTGGTCGAGCATAGTGTTTTTGTAACTTTTTAACAACTGCTTTTTTCGAAATGGCCTGAACGCTAGGTTCATTATGCAGTTTTGATTTGACACATTTAGCCTTAGAAATAGGAAAACGTGCTCCTAAAGGCAAATAATTTTCCCAATCCAAAGCAAAGACACCCTGAAAGAGTTCTTCAAATGTTTTGGCTGGAAAAGTCCCAACCACAATTTTCACTCGATCAGCCGCGCGCAACCAGAGATTTGTCTCGATGATTGCTCGACGGTCTCCTTGAAATCGAACCCGTCCATTTTCAACCTGGCAATCGTAGCCAAGATCGCGTAGTTCTCGACCAACAACAGCCTCTATACCAGCAGCAGCCGTTGCAATCAATTCAAATTGTTTTTTCATCTTATTCCTATCACTTTAAAAAAGGAGGTTGAGATCTCTCTCCACCTCATCAACCTATATGCAATTTTCTATAAGCCATGTTTTGTTCCAGAAATGACTAGGTACCATTTCCTTCGATAATCATCTGTCTACTGTTTCCAGTCAGAATGCTATGTTCGTTTCCACGCATTCCATGCCCCGACCAAAGTTTGGGTTGCTAGCTT
>NZ_JAJNSA010000170.1:0-2920 GCF_027497875.1 Streptococcus sp. SM3
GCAGTTGTTCATTAGACTAGCACCAAGCTCAAGGATATTATTTTCTAAGGCTTGAATAATGGTGCGAGATTGATCACTAGCAGGAAAGACCCGGCCATGATCTTCGACTTTCAGCTTGACGCCATTATCGGTGAAAAATTGGATGATATCATGGTTATCAAATTGGGAAAACACACTGTAAAGGAAACGGCCATTTCCAGGGATACCGGCCATCAAATCGTCTAAGGTCCCGTTGTTCGTAACATTACAGCGGCCTCCTCCGGTACCAGCGAGTTTCTTACCGAGCCTTTTATTTTTTTCGATCAGTAGCGTAGCTTGGCCATAAGAGGCACTGGCAATGGTCGCCATCATACCTGCCGGGCCACCACCGATGACAATGGTGTGAAAGTGAGTCATATCGATCTTCCTTCTCTTGTTTCTTTCATGATTTGCTTTGTCCATTATATCATTTTATGGCTGGCTTCGGAAAATGAAGGGATCAAAAAAACAAGCACCCGCGGATGCTTGTTTTTTTCATAGGATTGATCTTCCGATTACATGATTCCGAGGAAGTGACGGATGAAGAAGAAGGCAAGGACAGCACCAACAAATGGAGCAGTACCTGGTACAAGAAGACCATATTGCCAGTCGTTGTTTACTTTATCTTTGATTGGCAAGATTTGGTAAGCGAAACGAGGTCCAAGGTCACGCGCTTGGTTCATGGCGAAACCTGTAGTACCACCAAGACCCATACCGATAGCCCAAACGATCAAACCAACAGTGAATGGAAGCATTGCTTCGTTGGCGTGTTCAGCAGCCATGATAGATGTCAAGAAGATAAATGTTGCGAACGCTTCGACGAAGTAGTTACGTGGAAGGTTACGGCAGTTAGGGTTTGTAGAGAAGATGTTACGGATAGCAACACCATCAATTTGACCTTCAGAAATCTTGAAGTGATCTGCATACATAAAGTAAGCAATGACTGCTCCAAGGAAGGCACCGATGAATTCAGCGATTGCGATTGGGAAGAATTGAGCGATTGTCAATTTACCAAGAAGGACTTTAAGCAAAGCCATAGCAGGGTTCATTGAAACGCCGCCAAAGACGAACAAGCAGACAGTGATACCGAATGCCCATGTTGTGATCGCGAATAAGTGTCCAGTTCCAGCATATTTTGTTTTCTTCAAAACGTCGTCACAGTGTACGCCAACCCCGAAGATAATCATCAAAGCTGTACTCATAACTTCTGCAAGTAATTGATGTGTCATGTTAATAAATGTCTCCTAAATTAATAAATGTATTTTTGTAATTGGTGATAAACCTCTTGAATCGACAACTGCATCTCCGTAGCAATACGCTGACAGTCTTCGTATTCAAGCGTCTTCTTAGTGATGGATCCGTACTGATTGATTTTAACCGTAACGGTTCCAAATTCCGTATCGATTTGTTCAAACCGACGTTGCATGACCTTGCGGTCAACTTGTTGGTATCGAAAACCAATGGTACTGGTTTCTTTGAACAAGAGGGTTGAAAAATCTTCCAACTGACTTCCTTGAATCAAGAGAATCAACTCAAAGCCAGGGCGATTCTTTTTCATTACGACGCTACGATAGTAGACATCTAAAGCTCCAGCATCCAGGAAACGGTGGATAATATAACCGAGTTGCTCTGGAGTTTGATCATCGATCGTAGTAGTGATCTCAACGATTTGATCTTCCGTGCGATGAACAACAGTGGTGCTGTGAGAGGTGTCTTCTTTCAATAGCGAACCGCGTAAAGCATTGAATTTTCCAGTCTCTCTTTTACCAAATCCATAGCCCACACTTTCGATAGAAAGGTGAGAGGGGATTGGTTCAAAGATTGGGGACAATGCTTTAAGGAGGGCTAACCCTGTTGGAGTAATCAACTCCGTTTTGACTGTGAAGTCTTGAGTAATCGGAATAGTCGTTCCTTTTCTCAATTGCATCACAGCGGGAACCGGAACAGGCATTTCTCCATGGGCAACTGAAATGGTCCCACTTCCCTCAGTGAGAGGAGTGGAGTAAACTGTATCGATACCGAGCGATTCCACTAGGATGAAAAAGCTAACGATGTCGACGATGGAGTCAATTGCTCCAATTTCATGGAAATGAATCTGTTCGACAGGCATGTTATGCACAGCTGCTTCGGCCTTTGCGATATCAAGAAAAACTTCCAGACTTTTTTGTTTTACAAAAGGACTCAACTGTGAAGCGGCAATTAAACCGTGGATATCCGCATAACTGCGAGCATCCGCATGGGAATGGTCATGATGATGTTCGTGATCATGATGATGTTCGTGATCATGATGATGTTCGTGATCATGATGATGTTCGTGATCGTGATGATGTTCATGATCGTGATCATGATCAAAATCACCTTCAATCCCCGTATCTTTCTCCCCGTGGTGAAGGTGAACATCGAAATCAGTTCCCCAAATTGCGCTTTTTGCGACGCGATGAACGTGGAGGTGAAAACCATCCACTCCCAGTTTTTCGAGTTCTGTGTGAAGAAGTTCGACATCTGCCCCAAGGTCCACAAGAAGACCGTTGAGCATATCGCCACTTATTCCAGAAAAAGGTTCTAAAAATAGACTGGTCATCAGTTTTCCTTTCGATTGTGGTTGAGTCGATTGATCATACATGCTGAATAAGCTGCACCAAATCCGTTATCAATATTGACGACGGTGACTCCAGAAGCACAAGAGGTCAACATACTCATCAAGGTCGTTAGCCCTTGAAGGTTGCTTCCGTATCCAACACTAGTCGGAACGGCAATCACAGGCACATTCACAAGACCTCCAACAACGCTGACAAGAGCTCCTTCCATACCAGCGATCACGATGATCACACTGGCTTTTTGGATCTCTTCTAAGCGGTTGAAGAGGCGATGGATGCCGGCGACTCCCACATCATAGATTCGG
>NZ_JAJNSA010000171.1:0-2857 GCF_027497875.1 Streptococcus sp. SM3
CCTTGTTCACTTCGGTATTGGGCATCTGGTTCCTTGCTCAAGAGTTTTTGAAAAAGTCGCCCGTTCAATAAGCGTATCTGTAAAGCTTGGTAGCCCCCTATCATTTTGTTCATTTCGTCTCCTTTTTATTTCTATATCGAAATATCACAGTCATTGTACCACTGCTTGTTACATCTGTCAACTATTTCGATATAGAAATAGTAATTTTTTGACAAGAGGATCTTCAAAGGATTCTTGACGACCTCAAAATTGCCAGACTTTTTCTCTTTTTTCACAATTTTTCTTGGAAGAAGAGCAACATTTAAACTCCTTGTAGAACAACACTGAGTTTTACATCTGTTCACTGTAATGCAGAATGAAATTTGTTAAAAAGCCTCGGTAGGGTTCTTCCTACCGAAGCTTTTTTGATGAAAGAGATAAGGGTTAATGTCCTTTATGCTTGTCTCTTCGTTTTTGCTGTTTGCGTTCGAATTTCTCTTGTTTGAGCAATTGCTTTTGGACACTAGATTGATGTTTTGAAATCTTTTTCCTTTCCTCATACTGCAACTGCAATAGTTCTTTCGACTTGGAAGAAATTTTCTTCTTTACTTGTTTCTTCACAGCTCGCTGTAATCGTTTAGGATTCTTGATTTTTACATGTTGCTTAACTGTAGCTTCTGGACTAAAAGATAAATGAGTAAACTGAGTCTGTAACATCTCTAGAATTTCATCATCTTTTGGCTCCTGACCAAATGTCACACGACAAACTTGATAAGTTTCTCGATACACTTGTTCGAACAAACCATGCCAAAATCCATCTTCAAAATAAACTGTCAATCCAATTGAAATTGTTTCCACGACAGCACCTCCTTAAATATATCCCTAAGAATGGACAACCAAGGAGGAAGGTTACTGATAGGCTTGCCTACGTCTGGACTACCAACCAGAACTGTGTTTTTATCTTAGTTGGGACTATTATAGCATATTTATAATCTTATGTTATTGCTTCTTCAAATGCCTATCAAAAAAATGAATCGTAGCCAACCAAGAATCCTTACTCTCTTTCATCAATAAACGCCAATCTTTTCGATAGCGATAATTGGGTTGATAAGCCACTGTCAACATGTGACCTATTTCATGGTATTTTTTAAATGTAATGTGGTGGCCTTTATAATGTGAGACAATATTGGCTATTGCTGACGAGGCATCCCATATTTCATCAACAGTACTTCCGAGCAATAAGATTGGCGAAGAGAATCTACTAATGTCTATCCTAGCAGAGCGATCTTTAGGGATAGGTTTTCTAAAAAGTTTGCTAAACAGATAATCTCTCAGTCGAAATTTTTGATAGGTAAGTTCCTTTTGCAAATACGTCCAAGAAGAAGTATGGGAGTTCCATTTCCCTTTTATCCCTTCATACACCACATCAGAGGGTGAATTTAGTACCAAACATTGAACGTCATTAAAAATGCTCTCCTCAGCTAAAACTAACTCTGCTCCCTTAGAACGTCCATAGATTCCAATTCTTTCACTATCTACTTGATGATGCTGACGTAGATAATTCTTTGCTTCCACAAGGCACTCTAAAGGAATACGTTCCAAATGTTTTGGCAACCCCTCTAAACCAAAGTAGGCAACTGCTAGGCAAATATAACCTCTAGAAGATAGAAGCTGAGCTATATTCTGTGCCTTTTCAATCCTTCCTTCACTACCGCTCACAATAATCAATGCTGGTGCTTTTATTGCCTTTTTATCATAAAATAGTCTCCCTTGAAAATGTTTCCTGTAAATATCTTGATGACTAATTTGCGAACTCATGTAATGTCTTGTGAAAGTTCTCTCTGCGACGACAGTATTACCTTGTATAATTTTGATTTCCACAAAAAAGTGACCTAATAAAGGAATTTTAGAAAGAGAGTTTGGAAGTTTCTTTTTCCTATTGGTCAAGGGCTTGGCATTAAAGAATAACCCCATTGTTGCAATATCTTCATAAGAGCCAGAACAAGATGGAGTTTGTGAAATATCAATAATACCATTCTTATCTGATACAAAAGTCGCCGTTGATTTCCATAAAACATCATGAGCTAAAAGCATAGGAGCATTGATACAATAATAATCAGATAAATACATTTCGACTCGATAGGTTTCTCTTGGTTTTAAGCCATCGATGACAATATTAAAAGATTCGTCTGCTAAATCAGACTCTGAGATCAGTTCAATTTGTATATTCATATCTTCCTCTTTTTGTTAATATAATTAACAATATAGTTTTAAAATTACCGTGATTTTTACCACGGCAATTCTTGCCATACCTGTTCAACATCATCCATCAGTTTCATAACCAATTGAAGATCCTCCTCACTATAGTTTCTTAAAACTGAAAAAATGGCCTTTTCAATATGTTCTTGCTGCTCTTTATGGATATTAAAAACTTCAACACCTTTTTTAGATAATATCAGATATTTATTTTTTTCATTATCCGGTGCAAATTCAAAAGTAACGAGGTCTTTCTTGGTTAAACGTCTAACACTCTGAGTAATGGCACTCCTAGATACTTCAAGTAACTCAGATAATTTCACTAGATTCACAGGCTGATTGCGACCTATCAGGTCGATCAAATGGACTTCATTAATAGTGATTGATTTATCAATACTGTTCCTATGCTGAGCTTTTTTCAACTGTTCAAAAGCTAAAGCAAAGCTGTTAAAACGATTATTAAACTTATACAGTTCTTTCTTATTCATAGCGCCTCTCTTTTGTTAATGATATTAACAAAAATACTATTTATTGTCAAGCTGAGCCTAAAAAGTCCTCCAGAGCTGAACTCTGAAGGATTTATTTTTATTTAACAACGATATTAACAAGTTTATTAGGGACA
>NZ_JAJNSA010000172.1:0-2782 GCF_027497875.1 Streptococcus sp. SM3
GCCAGCCAAACTTGAAGAAAGAAGGCTTGGTAGGAGGTGGGGTTTACCTTGACTTCCGTAACAACGATGCGCGTCTCGTGATTGAAAATATCAAACGTGCCAACCAAGACGGTGCACTCATTGCTAACCACGTGAAGGCAGAAGACTTCCTCTTTGACGAAAGTGGCAAGATTACAGGTGTTGTAGCTCGTGATCTCTTGACAGACCAAGTCTTTGAAATCAAGGCCCGTCTGGTGATTAACACAACAGGTCCTTGGAGTGATAAAGTACGTAACTTGTCTAATAAGGGAACCCAATTCTCACAAATGCGTCCAACTAAGGGAGTTCATTTGGTAGTGGACTCAAGCAAAATCAAGGTTTCACAGCCAGTTTACTTTGACACTGGTTTGGGAGATGGTCGTATGGTCTTTGTTCTCCCGCGTGAAAACAAGACTTACTTTGGTACAACTGATACAGACTACACAGGTGATTTGGAACATCCAAAAGTAACTCAAGAAGATGTAGATTACCTACTTGGCATTGTCAACAACCGCTTCCCAGAAGCCAACATCACCATTGATGATATCGAAAGCAGCTGGGCAGGTCTTCGCCCATTGATCGCAGGCAACAGCGCTTCTGACTACAATGGAGGAAATAACGGTACAATCAGTGATGAAAGCTTTAACAACTTGATTGCGACTGTTGAATCTTACCTCTCTAAAGAAAAAACACGTGAAGATGTTGAGTCTGCTGTTAGCAAGCTTGAAAGCAGTACCTCTGAGAAACATTTGGACCCATCTGCAGTTTCACGTGGTTCGAGCTTGGACCGTGATGACAATGGCCTCTTGACCCTTGCTGGTGGTAAAATCACAGACTACCGTAAGATGGCTGAAGGAGCTATGGAGCGCGTGATTGACATCCTCAAAGCAGAATTTGACCGCAGCTTTAAACTGATCAACTCTAAGACTTACCCTGTTTCAGGTGGGGAATTGAACCCAGCAAATGTGGACTCAGAAATCGAAGCCTTTGCGCAACTTGGAGTGTCACGTGGCTTGGATAGCAAGGAAGCTCACTATTTAGCAAATCTCTACGGTTCAAATGCACCGAAGGTCTTTGCTCTTGCTCATAGTTTAGAACAAGCACCAGGTCTTAGCTTGGCAGACACCTTGTCCCTTCACTATTCAATGCGCAACGAGTTGGCTCTGAGCCCAGTTGACTTCCTTCTTCGTCGTACCAACCACATGCTCTTTATGCGTGATAGTTTGGATAGTATCGTTGAGCCAGTTTTGGATGAAATGGGACGATTCTATGACTGGACAGAAGAGGAAAAAGCAGGCTACCGAGCGGATGTCGAAGTAGCTCTCGCTAATAACGACTTAGCAGAATTAAAAAATTAAGAAAAAATAAAAGAGGTGGAGGGCAGGACTCCTAGTCTACCCTCTCCTTCTTTTTAATGGAGACAGAAAGATGATGAATGAATTATTTGGAGAATTTTTAGGGACTTTAATCCTGATTCTTCTAGGAAATGGTGTTGTTGCTGGTGTGGTTCTTCCTAAAACCAAGAGCAACAGTTCAGGTTGGATTGTGATTACCATGGGTTGGGGGATTGCAGTTGCGGTTGCAGTCTTTGTATCTGGCAAGCTCAGTCCAGCTCATTTAAACCCAGCTGTGACAATTGGTGTAGCTTTAAAAGGTGACTTGCCTTGGGCTTCCGTTTTGCCTTATATCTTAGCCCAGTTCGCAGGGGCTATGCTCGGTCAGATTTTGGTTTGGTTGCAATTCAAACCGCATTATGAGGCAGAAGAAAATGCAGGCAATATCCTGGCAACCTTCAGTACTGGTCCAGCCATCAAGGATACTGTATCAAACTTGATTAGTGAAATCCTAGGAACTTTTGTATTGGTATTAACAATCTTTGCTTTGGGACTTTATGACCTTCAAGCAGGAATCGGAACCTTCGCAGTGGGTACCTTGATTGTCGGTATCGGTCTATCACTAGGTGGGACAACAGGCTATGCCTTGAACCCTGCGCGTGACCTTGGACCTCGTATCATGCACAGCATTTTACCAATTCCAAACAAGGGAGACGGAGACTGGTCTTACGCTTGGATTCCTGTTGTGGGACCTGTTATCGGTGCAGCCTTGGCCGTGCTTGTATTCTCACTTTTCTAATCTAGAAAACAATTATGTTGATAGAGCTTGAGATGAAAATCTCAGGCTTTTTTCATTGAGTATAACTTCTTAGAGCTAGCCTCCAACGATAATAATCATTCCTTTAAAAGTAGGAATAATAAAGGCAATAGTTTTTGCTTTTTTATGTGAAAAATCTCACTTCTGTTTTCTGCTATTTTATGCTAAAATATTAAAAATCAAATTTTAATTCTAGAGTTGGTAACTAAGATGGGAGCGTTACATGTCTAATTCATTTATTAAGTTGTTAGTCTCTCAATTGTTTGCAAATTTAGCAGATATTTTCTTTAGGGTAACAATCATTGCTAACATATACATTATTTCAAAATCAGTAATTGTCACGTCACTAGTTCCCATTTTAATAGGGATATCCTCTTTTGTTGCTAGTCTTCTAGTTCCTTTAGTTACTAAAAGGATAGCGCTAAATAGAGTTTTATCTTTATCCCAATTTGGAAAGACTATATTATTGGCGATACTGGTAGGAATGTTTACCATAATGCAATCCGTAGCGCCTTTGCTAACCTATCTATTTGTTGTTGCGATTTCCATATTGGATGGTTTTGCAGCACCTGTTTCCTATGCTATTGTGCCACGCTATGCGACCGATTTGGGT
>NZ_JAJNSA010000173.1:0-2769 GCF_027497875.1 Streptococcus sp. SM3
CACGGCTTGTTAACAAACGATACGGTTCGATCGTTCCCTTTGTTACCAAATCATCGATCATGACCCCAATATAACCATCACTGCGTTTCAAAATGAGTTCCGGTTTTCCTTGGATTTTTAGAGCCGCATTGATCCCTGCAATAATTCCTTGACCAGCGGCCTCCTCATAGCCTGATGTTCCATTGGTTTGACCAGCTGTAAAGAGACCTGAAATTTTCTTGGTTTCCAAAGTTGCGCGTAATTGATGAGGCAAAACCATATCATACTCAATCGCATAACCCGTTCGCATCATTTCTGCCTTCTCAAGTCCCTTAATAGAATGGACGAGATCCCGTTGAACATCCTCTGGTAAACTCGTTGACAGCCCTTGAACATAGACTTCTTCTGTATTTCGTCCCTCAGGTTCTAAGAATAGTTGATGACGCTCTTTGTCAGCAAAACGGACAATTTTATCCTCAATGGACGGACAATAGCGAGGACCCACTCCCTTTACAACCCCTGTAAACATAGGTGCCCGGTGTAAATTATTCTGGATAATTTCATGGCTATGCCCATTCGTGTAAGTCAACCAACAAGGAACCTGATCCTTTACATAATCTTCATCACGCGATGTATAAGAAAAATGATTTGGAGCTTCATCTCCAGGTTGAATTTCCGTTTCGTCATAGTTAATTGACGATGCCTTTACACGAGGTGGCGTCCCTGTTTTGAAACGTCCAATTTCTAATCCTAGCTGTTTGAGATTGTCGGCCAAATTGATAGAAGCTAGACTATGATTAGGTCCTGATGAATACTTGAGATCTCCAATGATAATTTCTCCGCGTAAAGCTGTCCCAGTAGTGACAATAACAGCCTTTGCCCCATACTCTTGGTGAGTCGCAGTCCTTACACCAACAACCTTACCATTCTCCACCAAAATCTCATCAATCATAGTTTGGCGAAGAGTTAAATTTTCTTGGTTTTCAACCGTTTTCCGCATTTCTTTTGAGTAAAGTTCTTTGTCTGCTTGAGCCCGAAGTGCACGAACCGCAGGACCTTTACCAGTATTGAGCATTTTCATTTGGATGTAGGTCTTGTCGATATTCTTCGCCATTTCTCCACCGAGGGCATCGACTTCACGCACGACAATTCCCTTAGCAGAACCACCAATAGAGGGATTACAAGGCATAAAAGCCAGCATTTCAATGTTAATAGTCGCAAGTAAAACCTTACAACCCATACGGCTAGCAGCTAGAGAGGCTTCTACTCCCGCATGCCCCGCACCAATTACAATGATATCGTATTCTTCTATAAAGTTATAATTCATTCTATTTCTCCTATTTCTCAAGATGGATGTGTCGTAATTTTCCGTCCCAGTCTGGTAGGGCTGATTTTAAAAAAGCCGGTTTCAGGTCAACAGTATGTAAATCATCTAAAGCAATCCAACGACAAGGTAATTGCTTTGTATCTTCCTGCATGACCAAAGGTGCCTCCTCAAGTAAGTCTACTAAGTAGTGGAACTCGATGTTGTGATAGTGAACACCAGTTTGTTCGAAGCGATTTTCAACCACGAAAGCTAGCGGACCTGCTTTAGATGTAACACCAAGTTCCTCTTTGACTTCCCGAACTACAGCATCTTCTGTAGTTTCATTGACCTGAATAGCACCTCCGATTGTGTAACAGCCGCCCTCATCTTCTATGACGAACAAGCGGTTATCTTGTACAATCAAAGCAGTCGCTCTCACACCAAAAACAGTAGAACCTATTTTCGTCCGAAAATCCTGTTGCTTCATTTTACTTCCTTTCGAAATCACACAAAAATAGTCAAAACTCTGAGAAGTGCAGGACAAAAAAGCCTACAACATCCATGAGCTTTGACCATCATTTCTATTGCTTTTATTATTGTAGCAAATTGAGAAATTTTGTCAATTAAATATACTGACAAACTTTTCCATCCCGATAAGCATTGTCAATCAAGCCTCCGCCTAGACACTCTTCACCGTCGTAAAAGACAACAGCTTGTCCTGGTGTAATGGCTCGTTGAGGTTCTGCGAAAATCACTTCTGCCTTGTCACCTTTAACGTGTACAGTCACCTTGGAGTCAGGCTGACGATAGCGGAACTTAGCTGTACACTCTAATGTAAACTCTTCTGGCATATCTCGTGTAAAGTGAACTTGACTAGCCTGTAAACTTGTTGACATCAATGCTTCATGGTAGAACCCTTGACCGACATAAAGAATATTTTGACTGAGGTCTTTACCAACTACAAACCAAGGAGCATTATCTCCACCTTGTTGGCCACCAATTCCAAGTCCACCCCGTTGACCGATTGTGTAATACATCAAACCAGCATGTTCACCCATATCTCGTCCATCGATGGTCATCATTCGACCTGGTTGGGCAGGAAGGTAGTTCCCTAGAAATTCTTTGAAATTCTTTTCTCCGATAAAGCAAATTCCAGTTGAGTCTTTCTTTTTAGCTGTTGCCAATCCAGCTTCTTCAGCTAGACGGCGAACCTCAGGCTTTTCCAAATGTCCCAATGGGAACATGGTTTTTTGAAGTTGTTCTTGTGACAGTTGGCTTAAGAAATAAGTTTGATCCTTCCCGTTGTCAACGCCACGTAACATATGGACAATACCATCCTCATCATGCGACACGCGCGCATAGTGCCCTGTGGCCACATAATCTGCACCGAGTGTCATAGCATAATCTAAAAAGGCCTTAAATTTGATTTCCTTATTACACATGACATCCGGATTTGGTGTTCGACCAGCTCGGTATTCAGCAAG
>NZ_JAJNSA010000024.1:0-27907 GCF_027497875.1 Streptococcus sp. SM3
GAGAAGTAGAGTCCGCCATGATGGCAACGGAGTAGCCCATATCACGGAAGTATTCGGCAATAGTAATCCCTGTGTAGATGGAAGCTTCACGCGCCGCTACTGGCATGTTCGAAGTGTTGGCGATCAGAACAGTCCGTTGCATGATGGATTGACCAGTCGTTGGATCGATCAATTCTGGAAATTCATTCAGAACGTCCGTCATTTCATTTCCTCGTTCCCCACAACCAACGTAAATTACGATGTCTACATTGGCAAACTTAGCCACCTGGTGTTGCACAACTGTTTTCCCAGCTCCGAAAGGACCAGGAACAGCTGCAGCTCCACCTTTAGTCACAGGGAAGAAGGTATCGATGACCCGTTGACCGGTGACCAAAGGCTCTACTGGAATCAGTTTTTGTGCAAAAGGACGGCCTCGACGAACCGGCCATTTTTGCATCAAAGTACCAGTAAAGAGGCTGCCATCTGCCTGCTCGATCTCATAGACCGGCTCTTCCACTGTGTAAGAACCTGCTGCGATCTTGGTCACACGTCCACTGACACCAAAGGGTACCATGATGCGGTGTTCCACCATATTGGTCTCTTGAACGGTACCGACGATGTCTCCAGCGACCACTTCTGTCCCTTCAGTCACACTTGGTTCGAAGGCCCATTTGGTGTCCCGATCTAGATTTGGAACTTGCACCCCACGAACCAAAAAGTCACTGGCAGTCACTTCTTGGAAACGTTCCAAGGGGCGTTGGATCCCATCAAACATCTGAGAGATCAAGCCTGGTCCCAATTCAACAGAAAGGGGGGCTCCGGTTGTTACCACTGGTTCTCCTGGACCAACTCCAGACGTTTCTTCGTATACTTGGATAGAGGCTTCGTCACGTCGCATCTCAATAATTTCGCCAATCAAACCAAGATCGCCGACCCGGCAAATGTCTTGGATATTGGCCTCCTGCATCCCTGATGCGACCACCAAGGGACCGGAAACTTTGATAATTTTTCCTTGAGTCATGTATTCCTCCTGGGAATCCTTTGTTTCTTTGTTTTACTTTTGTGCTATCTCTCTTAGAGCTTGCTTTTGTTGGCCATTGTCATCGAAGTTGCTTGGATCCAACCAAGCTTCGAAACGCTCTTTGATTGCTGGCCATTCTTGGTCAATGATAGACAACCAGTCTGTATCGCGGGTACGACCTTTATAAACAACAGCCTGACGGAAACAGCCTTCATAGGTGAATCCTAAGCGCTCAGCTGCTTTTCGAGAAGCTTGGTTTAAGGCATCGCATTTCCACTCATAACGGCGGTAACCTAACTCCTCAAACACATAGCGCGCTAATAGATACTGGGCTTCTGTAGCCATGCGAGTCTTTTGGAGCGCTGGTGAGTAGGTCACTGCTCCGACTTCGATCACCCGGTTGGCTTGATCGATCCTCATGAGAGAGAATGTCCCTAAAGCCTTGCCTGAATCTTTGTCTACAATCGCATAGTAAAAGCGACCTTGGGCTGTCATGAGATCATCTAATAAGCGGTCCCACTCCTCTTCATTGCGGGCAGGACCTTTAAACAGAAAGGTCCACATCGCTGCTGGAGAGTCTGGCCCGTAAACCTGATAAAGATCTGCTCCATGTTTTTCTTTTGAGAGGCGCTCGATCACGGTATAGCGACCTTCGATCCGCTCAATAGCTGGCAAGCGCCCCGGTGTAAACTCCGGCAGTGCATCCCCAATCGCTTGACCAAATTCATTTGTTCTCATAAAATATCCTGTCCTACTGCTTTTTCGACATTATCACGAATCCGCTGTTGGCCCAGTCCTGTAGTCCCTCTATGGGTCGGGATAAGAATCAAGGCCGGTGTCAGCTGCTGGTCGTAAAAAGCCACTGTTTCTGGAATAGCTTGAGCAATATCCTCTGTCAGGTAGATAATCCCGAAGTTTTCCCGACTGAGTTTTCGCAAGGTATTGATCGCTTCTTGCGGCTCTGTGACCGGATAGGTTTGAAAGCCAATCAGGCGAAAAGGAAGGATGGCGTCCCGATTGCCCACAACGGCGATCTTATAGGTCTGTTTGTCCATAAATCGGTCTCATCCTTTCTTTGATTTCTGCTAGCGGAAAACCATTGTCCAAACCAGAGAGGACCAAACGAAGGTTGGTCACCTCTAACTCTTTTCCGTAAAGATAACGAACAAGAGGGAGTGGTCCATCGACTTCAAAACGGCCAGCGTCTAGAAGACTGAATTTCACCAAACTTTCTAGATACTCCAACTCTGTTGTCTTGAGTTGACCGGTGCGCATCTTTTCTTCATAAGTCTCTAAGGCGAGATCGTACTCCAGCGGATTGACTTGATAAAACCAGGTCAACCACTGACCAGATTCTAGCAGGTCGATCACCTGATGGGCACTGAGGCTTCCTTCATCCGAGAGCAATTGGTGCATAAAACTATGCGGTTTTTGCTGATCCAAAGCCCGTTTGACCGTAATCGCATTGTAAAAGTCAATGGTCACGTCTACCAACTGCTTCAAAATCGGATGATCTAGACTGTCTCCTAAGTATCTCAGGTGTTTAAAATAAGCTAAGTCCATCCCGATTTCGAGAACCCGCAAGTCCTGATAGTCTTGGAATTCTTGCCAAGTTGCAGCCACTTCTTCCGCCATAAAGGCCGGACAATGCTCCGCAGAAAAGGTCGCCACCAAATGCTCGAGCACATCAAGAGAATAAGGACCGACGGGGATCAATAAATGCCCCAACTTGCGCTCTGTCGCCTTGTGTTTTAGATAAACCTTGAGATTATGATAGGTGTACTTCAAGGTAAACAGGCTAACCAGGTCTGACTGAGGGCTTACCTCAAAAGCCCATTGGTATTCCGCCAACAAGGCTGCCATCAGACGCTCTTCAAGGGCTGCTAAATCCTTGATCTCGTGGCTGTCTAAAGCATAAGATGTCCCTTGTAGCAAGCCTTCTCGGCTCTCACTGGAGGGACTTGCAAGCAACTGCTCGAACTGACTGGGACTGACAAAACTAGCCTCACGTACGCTGATTCCTGTATTAACTTGAGAATAGGTCCGTTCGCTCATTGCAACCTCCTAGTTCTCTTCGTCGGTGAAAATGCTGGCTGCCATCTGGTAGCTTTCTTGCTCCCAAATAGAATCCACCAAATCACGGTAGAGATAGTTGTCATCAATCTTCCCAACCGACAAGACAAAGCCTGCCTGAGCTGGGATTGTCGCATCCGCAACTGTCACATTCTGATGAGTCTGCTTCAATCTATCGAGAGCTGCTGGATCAAATTTGCTAGCACTCACCACCCCAAAGGTCAGAGTCACAACTTGCCCTTGATAGCGGTCTAAAATCGCATCTACAAACTGCATTTCCTTTTCAAGGGGCCAAGCCGCCATTGCTTCATAAGCATCCGCAAAGAGATCCTTTAAGACTCGTTGCTTGGTGACAAGGGTTGATTGGCGTTTTTTATTTTCGATTTGTTGGGTTTCACGTTGCAATTGACGTTGAATCCGCTTGAGCTGCTCGGAGCGTTGATTGTGTTTGTCTTGAATCAAACGCTCTTCTTGTGCAGTCTCTTCTTTTAGGATGGTTTCCTTGGCCTCTTCTAAGAGTTTACGCCCTTTTTCATGGGCTTGGGCCAAGATCGAATCCTTTAATTGGGTTTGTTCATCCATATCGTTTTTTCTCCTATTGCATGCGTCTTGTGTTTTTCGCCTCGTAAGGCGAATCCATCAAAGCTAGCTCTTAGCCGACGCGTAGGGTCAATAGGAAGGACACAACGAAGGCCAAGATGGCATAGGTTTCAACCATGGCCGCAAGGATAACCCCTTTCATCATGTCCTCAGGACGTTTTGCCAAGATTTGCATCCCTGCTGTCGCAACATTTCCTTGGTGTTTTGCTGAGAAATAACCAACGATCGCAACTGGAAGAGCTGTAAAGAAGTAAGCAACCCCTGTTTCAAGTGGCATATCTGGCTTAATTTGCAACCAGATCAAGATCCCGATAACGAAACCGTACAAACCTTGTGTACCTGGCAACAATTGCAAAATCAGGGCTTGGGCAAATTTTTCGGGTTGTTCTTTCAAGAGGGCTGCTGCTGCTTGACCCGTTTTACCAACCCCAAGGGCAGATCCCATCCCACTAAGTGCGACTGCGATCGCCACACCAAATGCTGCAAAGAAGGCGCCCCCATGGGCTGAAAAATATGATGCTAAAGATTCCATGAATATACTCCTATTTTTTTAAGATAATACTTATTTTTTTGTTTTAATATAGCGTTCAGAAGGTTTAAGAGGACGAAATGGCTTGCCTCCTCCTTCGTAGAACTTACCGAAGAACTCCACAAAGATTAAACGGGCTCCATGCACATATCCTGACAAGAAGGACAGGAACATGTTAATGGCATGTAGGACGATAAAGAGCACAAGCCCTACCGTAAACCGTCCAAGCGGTGGGAAGAGATTGACAATCAGGTTAAAGGCTGAACCGATACTCGCTCCAGACAATCCCAAAGCCATCAAACGGGTGAAGCTGACCAAGTCTCCGACATAGCCACTGACATTGTAGAGGTTAAAGAGACCAGACGCTAAACCGGACAGCTTCTTGGCACTGACAATGGAAACAATCAAGATCCCAATGGCATTCAAAATAGCTAGCCACTTACCAATCGGAACTAGGACGCTCATCCCTGGTAAGATATTGCCTACTGCTAGAAGCATTAAGCCAAGTAGGATCAAAACCCAAGCAAAGCCCGCATTATAGGCTTCCGTGTAGTCTTTGAGGCGGACATTTTTCATCCCCCCTAGGAACAGTCCCACTAAGACAGTGACAAAACCAAAGACCACTGAGAGGATCAGGATGGTCATAGCGTTGCTGGTCGTACTGATCAGGGCAAAAGGCATCTCAAATCCAAAGAAAGAGCCATAGACCACACCCCAGAGGGCCACTGAAATTCCGAGGAGACTGAAGAAACGAAGGTTTTTCGCTGTCCCAGGCTTGAGCTTAAAGGCTTTAAGGGCAAACCCTGTCGCTACCGTTAGCAAGAGGCCATAACCAATATCTGCGACCATCATGCCAAAGAAAACAAAGTAGAAGAGAGAAACGATCGGAGTTGGATCTTTCTCGTAATACTTAGGCAAGGCATACATCTCTGTGACTAATTCAAAAGGCTCTACCAAGGCGCTATTTCGCAACTGGATCGGCACGTCATCCCAATCTTTTTCTGTCACATCGCGCGTCTCAAGTAAGACCCGAGAACCAAAGCCTTGTTGCAAGAAGTCTCGTAACGAGGCCACTTGCGATGTTTCAATCCAACCCTCTAAGGCTACCAAACTTTGCGTGCTAGCTAGCAGTGACTTGGCTTCCTCACGAGCCCCCAAGCTCAACAAGTAATCCATCTGATACTTGAGTTGGTCCAACTCCTTCTGGGAGTCTTGTAACTCTGCTAGGGTTGCTGCAACGACAGCTTCCTGCTCTTTGATTTCCCTTTCTAAGCGATCCAAGTAAGCAGCTGGGACTTGCTCTTCTTCATAGTCCAATTCTTTGAACCCATGTTCTTCCAGAAGCTCCTGAACAGCTACACGGTCTCCCGAACGATACAAGATGACATAGCCGTGTTCCGTCTCAGACGTAAAGACTTCTTCTAACTCCAGCTCAGGATGAGCTTTTAAGGAAGAACGAACAGCGTCTGTATCGCTATTCGGGATGGTCCCAATCAAACCATGCACATAGTGAAAGGTAGCAAGGGCTGTTGGTGTCACCTCTAACGGTCGCCATTTTTCTAAGCGCTCGATCTCTCCCTTTGCATCTGCAATCTTCTGGCGAGCCTTGTCTAACACGCGCAATTGGCGTTTCAACTTGGTCAATAGAAGATCCTCATCTCGAATCATCCCGTGGGCCTGCAGATCATCAAAAGACAAACTTAAAGGTTCTTCCTTCAGAGCTTGCAGGGCCTTCTTCTCAGGCATATAGGGCTCCAGAGTCTGAATCATTTTTTCAACTTGTTCTTGACGTTTTTGTAGCTCTACCAAGACTTGACGATTGTCCTCTGTCAAGGGTTGAGACAAGGTATTTGCCTCAAAAGCAGCCTGCCACTCTTCCTGTTCACTTAGGTCATAAATCTGGATTTTCGCCTCAGACTGCAGCGCTAGTAGGAGACTGTCCAAGTCATCTTTGGGCAAGATGAGAGACAGTTTTTGCATCTGACTAACGGCCATAGCTTGCTACCACCTTTTCTACAATGGCTTCAACTAACCCAGCTCGCTTATCGGTCATCGCTTGCTGTACTTTGGCATCATTGCGCGCAACCGTTTCTTCCAGATCTTTCGTTAAACGGACGAGTTTTTCCTGGGCGTTTTTTTCTGCCTCTGTAACCAATTGCTTGGTTTCCTCATCGTAATGCTGTGCCACTGTTGCAAGGCGATCGCGTGAATCCGTTCGGATTTGTTCGACTTGAGCTTCATAGCCTACAATCACGCCTTGAGCTGCTTGCTCGATCTCTTGCATCATCTCGAGTGTTGCATTCGACATTGTCACACCTCCTTATTCAACCATTATTCTTCGAACAACAGTACAATTATCTTAAATTATACCACAATTCATATCGTTTGTTCAGGCCCAACCGGGAATTTTCAGAAAATTGCGGACAACCAATAAGAGCTTCGTTTCAAGTTTGGTAGCGTTCTCTTCTTTTCTCATATCCTGTTCCTAGTTTCAGTGTTTCTTGATTTCTTTTACTTGAATAAAGCGGTTACCCATGTTATAATGTGTAATATATTATAGGAGCATCCTGTTATTTCATCTCGTGAGAAAGGAGGATTGCTGTGAAACAAGATCAAGATTTACGCGCCATTATCGCCAGCCATGAAGCTGAGTTAACGGATATGGAACGCGACATTGCCCAATATTTTTTATCGTCAGAAGCACGACAGCACTCCCTGTCCTCTTCTCGTGTAACGGAGTTACTCCACGTCTCAAAGGCAGCTTTAACACGTTTCTCTCAAAAATGTGGCTTTTCCGGCTATCGGGAGTTTGTCTATCATTTTAATGAGGAAACAAAGAATCAAAAACAAGTGCAAGAACATGACGAACTCACTCTCAGCGTCTTGCAACGCTACCACCATATCAGCAACGTCACTGAAAGTCTGGTAAAAGATTCCCAATTGGATCGAGTAGCTGAGCTGATCAATCAAGCGGACCGAGTCTATTTCTTCGGGATTGGTAGTTCTGGTTTAGTCGCTCGAGAAATGAAATTGCGCTTTATGCGACTAGGCGTTGTTTGTGAAGCCCTGACTGATCAAGACGGCTTTGCTTGGACGACCAGTATTCTCGATTCCTCTTGTTTAGTCATCGGCTTCTCATTGTCAGGAGGCACAAACTCCATTACAGACAGTCTTCTGAATGCGAAAGAAAAAAGGGCTAAAACGGTTCTTGTGACCGCTAATCCCGCTGCCATCCATCAAGGATTCACAGAAGTGTTACCAGCCGCACCCCTTCCTAGTAGTACCTATATCGATCGTATCTCTGCGATTTTACCACTCCTCATCGTGGTCGATTTAATCTATGCCCATTTCCTTAATAAAAGCCGAGAACAAAAGGAAATTGTCTTTAATAGCTACTGGGAAAACAAAAAGCTTTCTAGTCAACGTTCTCGAAAATCATAATATAGTCTCCCTATTTAAAAAGCATGAAAGATAAGGTTTTCTTCGTCTTTCATGCTTTTTGTGATGAAGCAAAAACAAGTCGTCAGTGCGACTTGTTTTATGTTCCATGTTTTTGTCTAAAGTGGTAGTAGGCCCCCAACATACCCGCAGCATTTTGATGGTGAGCAAATTCTAAACGGATCTTATCTGCTAGGCTAGGAACCAGTTCCGCACACAGAGCTTGATAGATTTTAGGTTTCAGGATCGCTTCCTGAACCATAATTCCCCCTCCAAGAACGATGACTTCCGGATTGACCACATAAACGATATTAGCCAATCCTTTTCCAAGATAGGTCACCATCCGATCAATTCCAGCCATACAGATTTTATCTCCTTCAGTTGCCTGCTTGAAGATCCGGCGACCATTCCACTGTTCCACAGGATCACCATGATGTTCTGCCACATACTCGACTAAAGCCGTCGTTGAAGCCAGGTCCTGAAAGGCACCGTCTGGCAAATGAAGATAGCCAACCTCACAGGCTGAATTGCTAAAGCCATGAAAAACCTGACCATCAAGCAAGAGACAACCACCGATCCCTGTTCCAATCGTCAAGCAAACAGCATTGTTCGAGCCTTTTGCATGACCTGTTGTGACTTCTGCAAGACCGGCACAGTTAACATCATTTTCAATCTCGCAAGGGATCTGAAAAGTCTCTTCGATTTCCTTTTTAAACTGAGTTCCAGCATAGTTGGGAATTTGTGGCCCAGCATAAAAGATTTCTCCCTTATCAGGATCCACCATCCCGGCCGAAGAAATCGCAACCCCTGCCAAGGCATGCTTCTTCAAATAACGGGCTACAATTTCCTTTGTTGTGTTAAGAATGTGAGGTCCTCCTTTTTGGGCCTCCGTTGGCATTTCATGGGTCTCTAGGAGTTGCCCTTTTGCATCGGCTAGACCATACTTGATACTGGTCCCTCCGATATCAATTACAACATATGGATTCATCTAGACCTCCTTTGATCAAAGGAATCTGGCTTTTGTGTCCTGAATGAGTTGAGCAGCACGTTGAATCACTTCTTGATCCGCTTCTACTACTGGCGTCAAAGGGGAGCGAACAGATCCCAAGTCCAAACCTTCATTGATGCGCAAAACCGCTTTGATGACCGCATACATATTGCCATGAGCAGACGTCAAGACTCCGATAATGTCATTGATGGCAAACTGCAGGGCACGCGCAGTCTCCAAGTCTTTCTCAGCAATCAGCTGATTGAGCTTCAAGAAGAGCTCTGGCATCGCACCATAGGTACCACCGATCCCAGCATGTGCTCCCATGAGACGGCCACCTAAGAATTGTTCATCCGGACCATTAAAGACGATATGGTTATCGCCTCCTAAAGAAGCAAAAGTTTGAATGTCCTGAACAGGCATCGAAGAATTTTTCACCCCAATCACCCGTGGATTTTTCAACATTTCCTTGTAAAGACTCGGTGTCAAAGCTACCCCAGCCAATTGCGGGATGTTGTAGATGACAAAGTCTGTATGGGGTGCTGCTGCACTGATTTCATTCCAGTAGTGGGCCACACCGTATTCTGGCAAGCGGAAATAGATCGGCGGAATGGCCGCAATGGCATCCACTCCTAGTTCTTCTGCATGTCGTGCCAATTCCACGCTATCCTTGGTGTTGTTGCAGGCTACGTGAGCGATGATGGTCAATTTTCCTTTAGCTACTGCCATGACTTCTTCCAAGACCAGCTTGCGATCGGCCACGCTCTGGTAGATACATTCGCCAGAGGATCCGTTGACATACAAGCCCTGCACACCTTTCGCGATAAAATATTCTACGAGAGCACGCACCCGCTCCGGGCTAATTTCCCCTTGGTCATCATAGCAGGCATAAAAAGCAGGGATGACTCCTTTATATTTTTTTAAATCTGACATTTTTTCTCCTTTTGTCGTATCAGTAATGTTATTAACCCATGATCTCTGATAATTTAACTTTTCGGTCCTCATTAATGGAACGAGTACAAGCATCAGCAGATGCAATTGCTTCTAACGCCGCTTCTCCGGTTAATAGTTTTTCAAATTCTTTTGATACAGGAGCACCATTCATTATGTCATGAAGATATTTCATTTCTTTATCTATCACGGATGAAAGCCACAATGGAGTTCGTTTCCCTGGTTTACCATAAGCAATGGCACCATCCATCTCAGTGCTATGATAAATTCTTGTACGGTCATCATCCTCTTCCTGAGATTCATGAATTAAGAAATAAGTTTCTTTTCCGTCTACTTTGAGAGTACCTTTACAATTAAATAGGTCTAATTTTATAGCACCCTTTGTTCCCTGGATCAAGACATAGTGTTCTCCCCAACGATAGGCTGAGCCCCATTCAAGCAAGGCAAATCGCTTACCAGGGAATTCCATATTGACAAAAATCATGTCATCTTCATCACCAAAGTTTTCTCCTTGGTGAGCTACATTTCCACCTGTCATCGTAACTGTTTCAGGAATACCTCCCATTAAAAATTGAACACAATCCAACTCATGGATATGGTGGTAAAGATGGCCTCCTGATTTTTCACGAATTTTTTTCCATGAAATTGATGGTTGTTGTTCTTCCCAGCCATTTCTAGCTGTATGACAGTATAAAACGTCCCCAATAACCCCTTGATTGATCAATTCTTTAGCATGATGGACACCATTAAAGAAATTCATAATATGACCAGCCATGAAAATCACACCATTTTCTTTACATGTTTCTACCATCTCTTTACAATCTTCGTATGATAAAGCAATCGGTTTTTCACAGAATACATTTTTTCCATTCTGAGCAGCTTTAATAACAGGTTCTTTATGCAGATTATTAGGAGAGGCAACGATCACACAGTCTACATCATCACTTTGAACCAATTCATCTAGTGACGAAGCCACTCTTGCTCCTAATTCTTCTGCTACAGCTTCTGCATTTTCCGGATCATACACCACTGTAATTA
Organism: Streptococcus sp. SM3; assembly: GCF_027497875.1. The sequence goes on from NZ_JAJNSA010000024.1 coordinate 10,618, forward strand.
CTGCACCATCATTTTTTTTCATATATCTTGCTAATTCAGCACCAAAGTATCCTGTGCCGACAACACCATAATTTACAACCATTGTTTTTCTCCTATTTCTATTTTTACTATTTTACGGATCCTTCAGAAAGACCACTTGCGATTTTATTTTGGATAATTGAGAAGAAGATAATTGAAGGCAATACCACAATTACGGATGCTGCCATCATATCTCCCCAATCCAGTATTTCCGAGCCATTTAATGAACGCAAAGCCACCGCAACAGTCATCTTACTTGTATCGTTGATCAAAATCAATGCATAAAGAAATTCATTCCAGGCATTGATAAAGGTATAGATCGCTGTAGCAACAATCCCTGGCGCTACAATTGGTAATACCACTTTATAGAAGGTAACAAATTTATTCGCACCATCTATTTTTGCTGCTTCCTCAATTCCAATTGGAACTGTTTGGAAGAACCCTACTAATAACCACACCGCATAAGGAACACTAAATGAAAGATAAACAATCATTAAACCAATTAAACTATTGGTCAATCCAACTTTTGCAATTGCAATTGAATAAGGAATTGCCAATAAAATCGGAGGGAAGATATAGGTAATCACAAGCAACCGGGACATGATAGCCCCTAATTTTGGAAAGAATCGAACGATACCATAAGCAGCCATTGCAGAAATGATAATAGCGATGACAGTTGTCGTTAATGCGATTAACAGGCTATTTTTTATATTATTTATAAAATGTAGATCATTAATAACATGCGTAAAATAATCTAGAGTAAACTGTTTGGGCCAAAATCTTGTTGGAAATTGGGTTAATTCACCTTTTCCTTTTACAGAAGAAAGAAGAATCCAAACTAAAGGAAAAATTGCAATAATAGTCGAAATAACTAAAACAACATGGGATCCAATATCAAGGAGTACATTTGTTCTTCTCTTCATCATTTTCTACCCTCCTTCTCCCATTTACTAATTACTCCAAAGTAAATGAAACATATTGCCAATAAGAAAATAAATAACAAAACTGTTACTGCTGAGGCACGCCCAAGGAGTTTTGTTCCCCAACCGAGATTATATGCAAATATTGGCAATGTTGTTGTCGCGTTTGAAGGGCCACCACCTGTAATAAGATAAATAATATCAAAGTTATTAAAAATCCATACTGTTCTAAGTACAACAAGTAATCCTACTACCACTTTAATATGAGGTAAAATTACAAATCTAAAAACTTGCCAACTGGAAGCTCCATCAATCCTAGCAGCTTCAAACTGTTCCTCCGGAACCGTTTGTAAGGCAGATAGAACATTGACCATGATCATAGGGGCACCAAACCAAATATTAATAAACACTAAACAGATGAAAGCCCACGTACTTTCTGTCAAAAATCCAGGGACGTGATTCATCAGTCCTAATTTCACAATCAAGTTAGGTAGATAACCATATACTCCATTTAAGATCCATTGCCAAGAAAAGGCGATGACAATAGTTGGAAATGCCCAAGGAACAATCAACAATGTTCTATATAACTTCTTAAAGCGTCTTACTCTATGCAAGGCCAGTGCTAACACAAAACCAACAAGCACTTGTCCCAAAAGAGAAAAGACTGTCCACTTAAGGGAATTAAAGAAGGCATTGTAGAAATTAGGGTCCGATAAAACTGCTTTATAGTTTGCCAATCCTACAAATTTATACCTTGGCATGATCAAATGTTTGTTTGTAAAGCTAAAATAGATGCTGGAGAAAAATGGATAAACAAATAATAGTCCAACAATGATAATAGCAGGTAATACAAACACCCATCGAGTCAAATTTCTATTTTTGACCATATGCTTATTCCTCTCTAAAAACAGAGGCCACATAATTGTAGCCTCTGCTATCATTATTTAACATCAACTGCTACAGTTTCAAATAAATCATTCAATTGTTTTTCTGCATCCTTAGCAGCCTCCATTGGGTCTTTACCATTTGTAATAATATCTTGGAACATTTGTTCAATGATATGTTGGTTTGTTAACATTCCAGCTTGAACACTTGGACCATTTTCATATCCAATAGCTGTACCTTTTTCCGCTGCTTTTGTAATAACTTCTTCTGCATGTTGGAATTTCTTGCGGATGTCATTATCTTTATAGGCTGGATCATTACTAATTCCTTTGATGGCAGGCAACATTCCAACAGGAGTTGAATCTAAGAAGCTAATATAATCTTTCTTTTCATACAAAGATTCTAAGAATGCTTTCGCTACTTCTGGATGTTTTGAATTCTTCCAAACTACCAATGGAATATTAGAAGTTTCAATGCCATAATCTTTATCTGATTCTTTTACTTTTGGAATAGGATAAGCGTCAATCGCATCAATCAATTGAGGGCTATTTGCTTGAATACCACCTACATGGAATCCTGAGTTAAAGTCAAATGCTGTCTTTCCTTGATAGAACAAAGTAGCTTGTTGCAAGACATTAAAGTTCAATGAATCTTTCGGAGAAAATTCTTTGTACATCTTCACCCAATATTTAATTCCATCTTGAGCCAGTTTGCTTGTCAAGTTAGCTTTCAAATCTTTTGTCAACAGGCTACCACCGCCACTTCGTACATAGAAATTCAAGAAGCGTGTCCCCATCATATCATTTGTCCCGAAAGGAACAGACAATCCATAAACTCCATTTTCTTTTAATTTTTTAGAAGCTTCATACAACTGATCCCATGTTTTTGGAACTTCAATATTATATTGTTTCAATAAATCAGTGCGAACCCACATAACTTGAGCATGTGAGTACAAAGGCACGGAATAAAAATTGCCATCAACCTTCGCTTCATCTAATGCTGTTTTATTAAATTTGTCTTCTCCAATTGTCTTAATAGTATCATTCAATGGAACCAAAGCATCTGAATTGACCATTTCCATAACTTGGTTTGGCAAAGCTGTACTAATATCTGGAACATTGCCATTTGCTAATCCAGTCGTCCATTTTGTATAGAAGTCATTCCATGAAAATGTCTCAATCTTGATTTTAACCTTTGGATGCTTCTTCATGAACTCATCAGCTGATTTTTGAATACTTTCTAACCGAGGTCCCTGAGTAAATGAGTGCCACATTACAATTTCACCAGATAATTCTCCAGATTTATTACTTCCTTCTGCATCATTTTTTGAAGATGAACATGCAGTGACAAACAATGCGAATAACGCGAGAACCAAAGCGAAAAGAATTTTCTTACTATTTTTCATTGTTTTCCTCTTTCTATTTTAAATACAAAAAATGCAATCTGTGCTTTGAAGCCTTAACTTCTCCGAAAAAACTAACTATATCGCTTATCTCCTCCATTTTCTATTTGACATATCTAATCAATCGCAATTTTGAATAGATACTTTCTGACTATTTCTTCCTGACCTGAATAGCCATTTGGTTGATGAGGTTCACCAGGGAAGAAGACTGCAAAATTATGATAGCCCAAATGAAGTGGATAGAATTTCTCACAATGAACAAAGCCAATATCACTTGCTTCATCAAATGGAATAGCTTCATCTAGGATACGGGAACCGTAGCTAGAAAATTCATGTCCTTCAACTAATAAATGAAGGTCGGCATAACGACGATGATGTTCAAAGCGATCATTTTCATCTTTGTTAAGGGTGTTTTCTTGGACAACGAGAAAGACCTTGTCACCGTCGATATCATATCTCCCGAGATCAAAAGAATCTTTCCGGTGTTCATAGAGAAAATCAATCGCTTGATCCAGATTAGGATGAATCCCTTTGTACAATTTTATGTTTATTAAATCATCAAATATCATCTATTTCTCCTTTTACACTAGATTTATGTTGCAGAAAGTTAAGCAAATATGACTTCCTTCTTGAAATCTTCATCGTTATCCTTCACTGAAACACTCTCATTAAATGAATTCGACTACTCTCTATTCGGTCTCCTCCTCCTTCAATCTACTGTTTTGTTTTCTCATTTTAAGGCTGCGACGAAGCGCTCTGTAATCTCTTTTGGTCGAGTAATGGCACCACCTACAACGATGCCGCGAACCCCGAGATCATGGATTTTATTGGCTTGATCCGGATAGTGGATCTTGCCTTCTGCGATGACATCTACTCCTGCTTGGCAGAGGCTATGGATCAGTTCAAAATCTGGACCATCGACCTTTGGACTGTAGTCTGTATATCCAGATAAGGTCGTTCCGACAAAGTCTACTCCAGCTTCAACAGCCGTCAATCCTTCTTCCAAGGTCGAGATATCGGCCATCAACAGCTGATCGGGATATTTTTCTTTGACTTGATGGATAAAGTCACTAATCAAAAGGCCATCATGACGGGGACGTTTGGTACAATCCAGAGCAATGACCGCGATATCCAAAGCTGCTAATTCATCAACTTCTTTCATGGTAGCCGTGATAAAGGGTTCTTCTGGTGGGTAGTCACGCTTGATAATCCCAATGATCGGTAACTTGGTCACTTCCTTGATTTCCTTGATATCCCGGACACTATTGGCTCGGATCCCGACAGCTCCACCCTGCTCAGCCGCTTTAACCAAGAGAGGAATGACTCCTCCAGTTTCTGTATAGAGCGGTTCGTGAGGGAGAGCCTGACAAGAAACAATGATGCCATCTTTGATTTGCTGGATCAATTCATCTTTTGTAATCTTTGACATAACTCCTTCTCCTTTGATAATAAGGCAACTCGAGTACTTGTAAATTGATTATAATCCATTTTTAAAGCGCTTACAATATTAACCCTGCAATTGGATTATAGTTTCACATTTAGGGGAAAATAAAAAGATCTCTGAAACTAGTTTCAGAGATCTAGGACATGGTGATTCCCTAGGTCATCTTTTGAGTCGCTTTTTCCTTTACGACAAATACAAAGCCGATAGAGCCGACGACGGCTCCAAGCAAGATCCAATAGACCATATCCGATGAAGCCATTGGGCCTGCCAAGAGACCTGCTAGTAAAGAGAGATCGATATACAGTCGGGTATCGCGATAGAAGGTCCAATTGAAATGGTAGCTACCTTCTGGATACTGACGTGTCGATACAGCCGGTTGAAAGACCTGAAGAAGGATCAAAATCCCAACAAAAGCAAGATAAGCCAGGCTAACTACCGAAAGAGGAGCCTGCATCGTTAAAGCTACAGTCGCTAAAAGCAAGACCAAGATCCAGAAATGGAAGTCCATCCAGAATTCACGATGATAACAAAACCGTTTCATAAGATCACACCTTTCTCTTTATGTAATCGTTTTCTGTACTTATATTATAAGACAACAAATTTATTTTGCAAGGAATCATTGGCTTTTGGGGGTTGAAAATAGGACCAGAATATCTCTGGTCCGTCTAAAAAAACTATGAACAAATATTAGTTGCCACTTCATTCACTGATATCATTTTCGATAATGACTTTGAGTGCGTTGTTTTCACCCGCATGTTTAAAGACATCATAGGCTTTTTCAACTTCTGAGAGTTTGAAGTGGTGGGTGATGAGCTTGATCCAGCAGTTGCAGATTGCCTGCAGATACATAGGTTGCAGCTTTCATAAGCGACTCCTTTTTTGTTGGTTTGATAAAACCATTTTATTTTCGTTTATTTGTGAATATTATAACATACTAAGTAAGCGCTTGCAAGAATTTATGAGCACATTTTTAAAAGTTTTTTGAGCAAACAAAAACATTCCTCTTATCTCTACCAGAGGAATGTTTCAATCACCTTGTTCTAATTGTTGACGCTGCTTATAGTACTCTTGCTGCTCGCGCTCACGCTCTTCTTCTAAACGCTCTTCATAGCGCTTGAGTTCTGCCTCAAACTCTTCTTGCAAGGCAAATAAACGCTCCAAGCCACTTTGAGCCTCCGCACTTGGGGCTTGAAAATGCAGGGCACTCAGCCAGTCTACTAAATTTTCTGTATGTTGGCGGACATCCATACGCATATCCGCATAATCCCACTCCAACTCGCTAAGTTTCTGATTGAAGCGGTAATGTCGATCTTCTAGTTGTTCTAATTCACTATTTCCTGAATGGTACATCACATACCTCCTTTAATCGGACTCAATAAGATCGGCTTCTTCACTGATTTCAGTGCTGCTTCTGCCGCGTCCGCTGCTCCTCCTGTAAATCCATCTTTCAAATCACTGACTAGAGTTGTTGTGGCAAAAGAGCGCATCTTCTCGGATTGACCGGCCAAGGTCACCTGCAAACTCATCCCTTCCAACATCATCAAGGCCTTTTGCGTTGCAATCAAACTTCGGATCGCAATCCGCTCTTGCTCCTTTTTAATCTCTCGATGGAGCTCCTCAATTCGTTCTCTGTCCTCTCCCAGGATCTCTAACATCTTTTTCTCCTACTTATGAAAATCAAAGGCCGCTGCTTGTCCCTTATCCAAGTCCACCAATTGGGCTGATGCAGCCTCCAGTTGGCCTGCCAGATCTGACAGACGTGTCGAGTAGGCCTTTGCTTGGGCCAGGTTTTCCGCCTCGACCGCTTGGTCCCAGCAAGTATCCATGGAGAACTCTCCTAATAGTTGCTCCACTTCTGCGTCTGTTAAAAATTGGGTCATGCTGTGGGCCATTTGAGACACCTCAGCAACCTTATGGGAAACCGTCTCCTTGGCCACTTCTAGCTGATCTTTGAGCTCAGCCTCAAAGACCGTCGCTTGCGCTGAAGCATTTTGTGCTACTGCCAGTACCAATTCCTCTCGTAATTGAATGGTCTGGATACCAGATGCCCCTGCCAATTGCTGATGGAGGCTCGGAATACTTGGCCTTTCCTGCCCATACATGGAGACTACCGAGGCAGATGATGGCTGATTTTCTGAAGCGGACGTTGCCCAATCTCGTTGGGGCATTTCAATAATTTTCTGTGCCTGATCTTGCACTTCACCTTCTAACTCCATTTGAGATGGCCTCCTTTCTTGGATTTGTTTTTTCATTTCCTATAACTGAAAAAGGATCATAACCCTTCAGCTACAGGCAGATTCACACACTATAGGGTAACATAAAATAGCTCGGAATGCTATAAAAATAACACAATTTCTGAAAAAAAGTCTAATTTTTATGAAAAACGGTTCGGAGGTCTGAAAAGCAAAAAAAGACAGGCAATCCCTCAGCTCCCTTTTTTCGATTGAAACCTGAAAAGGCCATCAAAAATCCCCCGCTCTTTTGAGCGAGGGATGGCTGATAAACATCAGTTGTTCCTTGGCGTCTTATTTACGACGTCCTGGGCGTTCCTTGTAACCATAGTAAGCATCTTCGATGATTTCTTGCATATGGTCTACCATTGGAAGACGTGGGTTAGCTGGTGAACATTGATCTTCGTAAGCAAGGAAGGCCAATTCACGAGAATGTTTCTTCCATTCTTTTTCATCGATGCCTTGTGCTTTGAAGTTCATTTCGATACCACAGCGCTCACCGAGTTCGTAAACAGCTTTCGCGTAAGCTTCAACTGCTTCTTCTGGTGTAGAGCATGGAAGGCCAAGCATACGAGCGATGTCTTGATACTTCTCATCTGCACGGTAGTAGTTGTACTTAGGCCATGTTGCTGTCTTAGCTGGGCGTGTACCGTTGTAGCGGATAACGTATGGAAGCAAGATCGCATTGGTCCGTCCGTGAATTGTGTGGAATTGCGCACCAATCTTGTGGGCCATTGAGTGAGAAATACCGAGGAAGGCATTGGCGAAGGCCATACCTGCAATAGTTGACGCATTGTGCATCTTTTCGCGTGAATGGAAGTCCGCGTTCTTCACTGAGCTTTCCAAGTTTTCGAAGACAAGTTTGATGGCTTGAAGAGCAAGACCATCAGTGTAATCACTTGCCATTTGAGATACATAAGCTTCTGTTGCGTGAGTCAAAACGTCCATACCAGTGTCCGCTGCAACAGATCCTGGAACAGTCAATACCAAGGCAGGGTCTACGATGGCAACAGTTGGAGTCAATGAGTAGTCAGCGATTGGGTATTTACGGTTGTTTGCTTTATCAGAGATAACGGCAAATGGAGTTACTTCAGATCCTGTACCAGATGTAGTTGGGATGGCGATGAATTTCGTCTTCTTACCAAGTAATGGGAATTTGAAGGCACGTTTACGGATATCCATGAATTTTTGAACCAAGTCACGGAAGTCCACTTCTGGTTGCTCATAGAAGAGCCACATTACTTTGGCCGCATCCATTGGAGATCCTCCACCGAGAGCGACGATGGTATCTGGTTTGAAGGCGCGCATGATCTCTGTACCACGTTCAACAGTTGTGATATCTGGATCTGGTTCTACGTCTGCAAAGATTTGGTAAACCACCTTGTTGCGACGAAGGTCAAGCTGTTCGATGATGCGATCAAGGAAACCAAGCTCTACCATAGCGTGGTCTGTAACGATCATGACACGTTCAACGTCACGACATTTTTGTAGGTATTCAATTGAATCACGTTCAAAGTATGTTTTTGAAGGAAGTTTCATCCATTGCATGTTATTTCTCCGGCGTCCGACTTTTTTGATATTCAAGAGGTTGATGGCACTAACGTTGTCCCCAACAGAGTTGCGTCCGTAAGAACCACATCCAAGTGTCAATGATGGCAAGAAGGCATTGTAAACATCCCCGATACCACCGAAAGTCGAAGGAGAGTTGCAGATCACACGAATGGCTTTAACTGCTTTACCAAATTCTTTGGTCAATTCTTCATCAGCAGTATGGATGGCTGCTGAGTGACCAAGCCCGTTGAATTCAACCATTTGGCGAGCTTTGTTAATTCCGTCTTCACGGCTTTCAGATTTCAAAACAGCGATAACTGGTGACAATTTTTCACGAGTCAACGGTTCTTTTTCACCAACTTCTTTACATTCTGCCGCAAGGATGTTGGTTCCTTCTGGGACTGAGAAGCCAGCTTGTTCAGCGATCCATGCTGCTGGTTTCCCAACGATGTCCGCATTCAACTTCGCACCCGCACAGTTTTTGCTGTTAGCTTTCACACCGAAGCAGAACTCTTCAAGAAGGGCTTTTTCTTTTTTGTTGACAAAGTAAGTATGGTAAGATTTGAATTCTTCAACAAACTCATCGTAGATTTCTTTATCGATGATGACCGCTTGCTCAGATGCACAGACCATTCCGTTGTCAAATGATTTAGACATGACGATATCGTGGGCTGCTTGGCGGATGTTGGCTGATTTTTCAACATAAGCAGGTACGTTTCCGGCACCAACCCCAAGAGCTGGTTTTCCACAAGAGTAGGCCGCTTTCACCATGGCGTTCCCACCGGTCGCGAGGATCGTAGCAACTCCCTCGTGGTTCATCAGGGCACTCGTTGCTTCCATAGAAGGTTGGGTAATCCATTGCACACAGTTCTCAGGTGCTCCAGCTGCAATTGCTGCATCGCGTACGATTTGTGCTGCATGAGCAGATGATTCTTGAGCAGATGGGTGGAAGGCAAAGACGATAGGGTTCCGTGTCTTCAATGAAATCAAGGCTTTAAAGATTGCTGTTGAAGTTGGGTTGGTTGTAGGAGTGATCCCGCAGACAACTCCGACTGGCTCAGCAATAAGGGTCAAACCAGTGACGTCATCTTCTGAAATGACACCAACTGTTTTCGTGTGACGCATGTTGTTTACTACGTGTTCACAAGCGAACAAGTTCTTCGTCGCCTTGTCTTCAAAGACCCCACGACCAGTTTCTTCATATGCATGAAGAGCAAGCTCACCGTGTGCGTCAAGAGCAGCTACAGATGCTTTTGCAACAATGTAATCGACTTGCTCCTGATTCAATTTGCGCATTTCTTCAAGCGCTACGAGCGCTTTTTGCACCAACTCGTCTACGTGTTTTTCAGCAGCGAGTTTCTTTTCTTCAGGTGAGAGAGTTTTTTTATCAGCCATTTGATGCTTTCCTCCAATGTTTGAAACCCTTATCCTTTTCCGGAACTTTTTCTTGTTTTCAGAAACTTTCAAGAATAGTGTAAGAAATTTCGATTTGTTAATTATTTCACAATATAATTGTACTCTATTTTGAGTTTTTTGTAAACACTTCCAAGCAACTTTCACAAAGATTTTTTTTGAAATTTGTGAAAGTTTTATCAATTTGATTGCTGTAAAAGCAATTCTTTAGCAAAATTGTGAAAAAATAATTTAAAAAATTTTTTATTCACAAAGTGATGTTTTCAATTGATTTATGTAAGCGTTTTCTTAATCTTACTAAAAAAAACAGCTTTTTACAAGTAAAAAGTTGCTTTTTGTTTTATTTTGTTAGGATTTGTTTTGTTTCAGTTTCAGAGATGCTTTTTTACTTCTTGACTGGACCTTTTTCAGCCTTGTCAAGAGCTTCTTTGACTGTTTGAGCATAGAGTTCCCCACCATTGGTTTCCATATTGAAATGAACAGAGTCTGTTCCCACCCAAATATTTGGATTTTCCACGGCTACTTGATACCAGTCTGCAATGGTGATAAAATCGTATTTCTTGGCTAGTTCCAACTCATAAAGACGAGTTTGAACTGATTCACTGGACTGATCGTTAGCATATCGACCATCATATGGTGTCACAAGGATCAAGCGACGGCCTTTTGGAAGTTTTTCAACATACTGATCCAGCAACTCTTTGTAGTTGCTTACAGTATTGGTTCCTAGGGCAATGACCACATTTTTTAGGAGAACTTTATTGGAGATATCGGTCTCAAAGACCTTCATTCCATTTTCCAACTGACGGCTCACCACTGCATCGATCTGGATGCCCGGGATCGCTTTGGTTAGATAGTCCTGCGCCCGCAAGTTAACGGAGTCACCGATCATGGTCACACCATTTGAGACGTTATAGTCTGTTGCAGTCGCATTGTCCACCTGCGTCCGCGTAACCTGCATTTTGCTATCTGCTTGATTGAGCCCACTCACAACCAAACTCTCATCAAAAGCTCCGACGGTTGGTGCAAAGGCAGAGATTCCGATCATCAAGAGAGCCAGTGGAATCATGAGGTAAAAGATCGGCCTGGTCAAAAAACTCAGATCCATCTTCATACCAAAGACACGAGGCTCCTTGCCTGCAATGGTTGGCTCTAAAATATAGAAGGAAAGAGCCGTTAGAATCAAGGAAACGATCGTCGTCACAAGGGCTGCCATCATATTTCCCAAGTGTTGAGAAAAGATGATAAAGAAAGGCCAGTGGAAAAGATAGACACCATAACTGGTATCTGCCAAGAAATTGAGGATGGCTGGTTCCTTTTTATCTGGTGTCTTTTCATGGAGAATACGGGCCGACAGAATCATGGCACAAGCTGCGATTGTCGCTGCTAAAAAGCCAAACAGATAAGTCCACAAGCTATCAAATGGCAAGAAAAGACTGAGCACAAACAAGAAGGCAAAGCTTCCACCCAAGACCGACAAAGTCTTTTTCATACTCCAAGACTGCACCAGCTTTGTAAAGTTCGGGCTGACATTAGCAATCCCTGTTACCGTTGCTAGGCACGATCCCGCAAAGAAGGGGAAGATGTGAGTGAAGCTAGAGAAATAGATAGTGGAGAAGTTAGCTGTCAGAAAGGCGCGGATGAACATGGACAAGAAGGTAAAGAGAAAGAGCCCGCTGGATGCTAAGAAGAGCATGCCTCGGTATTTTCCAACCGTCTTAGCCCGCTTAGCCAAGAACCATGCCAGAAGCGCCCATAGTACATAGTAATGCACTTCTAGGGCCAAACTCCAGGTATGAAGAAAGAGATGCGGAATGAAGTTGCTTTCGTAACTACCACCAGTTGCCATCTCAAAGAAATTGGTCACAAAACCAAAGACCGCCGCAATCTGTGTCCCAATACCAGCCACGTAGTCCCGTTGCACCATAAAGGTAAAGGGCATCACGACCAAGACCATAAAGACAAGGGGTGGTACGATCCGGTAAAAGCGCCGTTTCAAGAAAGACAAGTAGTCGATTCCTTGCTTGCGCGCAAATTCATCGATCAAGAGCGCTGTAATCAAAAATCCTGAGAAGGTGAAGAAAATATCTACCCCAATGAAACCTCCAGGAAAGGCTTTTTGGAAGAAATGGTAAAGCAATACCAATAAGAGTCCTGTAACACGGACGAGTGAAAACCATTTAATGCGCATTTTGATAAATCCCCTGCTTGAATGTTCCTTTGTATACGACGTTGGCTTCTGTGGTTAAGGTGCCTTTACCCTCCGGCTGGCCGTTAACAAACTGCCCTTCATAGGTCCAACCATCCTTGGACTTAAACTTACCATAGCCGCTAAAAGAGCCGTTGACGAGGTTACCTGTATAGGTATCCCCATTTTTAAAGGTGACGGTTCCCTTGCCATTCATCTTGCCACGGACCAAACTTCCGTCGTAACGGATCGCCCCCTTATCCAAGGTCAAGACGTCCTGACCTGGAATGGCTGAAAGGAAAACCAGCAAAGCAGATAGAATAATCACAACTAATGCTGCTATTTCTAAATTTTTTCGCGTCAGATAGACCTTATAGGTCTCATAAAATTCTTTCATATTCTGTATTCTCTCACATATCAAACTCTTAGGAAGTGGCTAGCTGATCCAACCAGGCCTCACAGCCAGTCAGAACTCTAGAATAGGTCTCCTCAAAATCACCGGTATACCATGGATCTGGCACACTTTCTGTAGCAAAAAGATGAACCTTGTGCTCTGTCCCTGCAGGAGCCATTCGCTTCAGATCTGCTACATTGTTTTCGTCCATCCCTAGGATCAAATCAAAGTTGTAAAAATCCTCTTCTTTGATCTGTAAGGAAGTCTTGGCTGGATCATACGGGACCTGGTGTTGTTGAAAGATTTTCTGGGTTCCCCGGTGGATGGGATTCCCATGTTCCCAGCTAGAAGTGGCCCGACTTTCAATCTCATACTGATCCGTCAAGTCCTTCATGACAAACTCCGCCATAGGACTCCGACAAATATTTCCTAAGCAGACAAAGACGATTTTTTTCATGATTCCACCTAACTCCTTGTTCGGACTACCCAATCTCCATGAGCCCTTCGCTTTCCACTATGGAAAACCAGCATACTATTACCATTATAACAAAAATGTGACAGAAAGATGACAAAGGGGCTCTATCATTTTAAAGAAAAATCAGATTCCCTTTTCAAATCTGATTTTTTTCTCTATTTTGGAAAACGAACCTCTAATTGAGGCCATTTGGTCTGCCAATTCTTCTTTTTCATTCGCTCTGTATAAACCGCCAAACGCTCTGAACTGGCTAAAAAATGTGGAGTCGGCTGAACGATGAAGTCTTCAATATCCCTTGTCCCATAGGGGAGAAAGAGCTCCAGCTGACCATCTTTCCTTAGGCGAACCGCAAGGGCCGTACACTGCTCGGGGTATTTGGAAACCGCATCACAGGCACTGCGATAAGGAGCCGTCCCCGGGCTATGCTGGTGCATGTAGACTTGATTCTTCACTTCCCAAGCGTACTGGGGATAGGTCTTTTTTAATCCCTGCTCGATCTGCTGCGTCTCCTCATAGCTGATTGCAGGGTCATAAAAAACTAGATCCATATCGGTTGTCGCATCAAATCCTGGTCTTCCAGAGAGCTGGTTCCAGATGAAATTGCGCACCGCGCCCGCTGCTAACCAGGCATCTGCTAAGTCTAGATCCCGAATAATGGCCAAGACAGTCATCATCTCCGGATCCGCTTGGATTTGTTCTACGATTGCTTCTTCCGTCAGCATTTTCTTCTAGTCTCCATTGTAGGGATAACCCAGGTGTTCATAAGCCTTGCGGGTCGCCACGCGCCCTGTCCGTGTCCGCATGATAAAGCCTTTTTGAATCAAGTAAGGCTCATACATATCTTCTACGGTCTCGCGCTCTTCGGCAATATTGACCGATAGAGTCCCAAGCCCGACCGGGCCACCGCCGTACATTTCAATCATGGTGCGCAGGATCTTTTGATCGACATAGTCCAGTCCTTCATGGTCCACATCCAGCATAGAGAGGGCCTTGTCGGTAATGGTATCGTCAATCAAGCCATCGCCCATAATCTGAGCAAAATCGCGCACCCGTTTGAGCAAGCGATTGGCAATCCGAGGGGTCCCACGACTACGAAGAGAAAGCTCTTCAGCGGCTTCGTGGGTAATCTCCATCTCAAAGATCTCGGCGGTCCGCTCGACAATCTCTGTCAGATCATCTTGCTCGTAGTATTCCATATGCCCCGTAATTCCAAAGCGAGCGCGCAAGGGATTGGACAGCATACCAGCTCGCGTTGTCGCCCCAATCAAGGTGAAAGGAGGAAGGTCCAGATGGACACTCCGGCTGCTCTCGCCAGCGCCAATCATAATGTCGATATAAAAATCTTCCATGGCGCTGTAAAGCACTTCCTCGACTGACATAGGCAGACGGTGAATCTCATCGATAAAGAGAACATCGCCCGGCTCTAGATCATTGAGGATGGCTACCAGGTCACCAGCCTTTTCAATGACAGGACCAGAAGTCTGCTTGAGATTGACGCCCAGTTCATTAGCAATGACAAAAGCCATGGTGGTTTTCCCAAGCCCCGGAGGGCCAAAAAGAAGGACATGATCCAGCGCCTCATCCCGAAGCTTAGCTGCCTCGATAAAGATTTTCAGCTGGTCCTTGACCTTATCTTGACCGATATATTCATGTAAATATTGCGGGCGCAACGTCCGTTCAACGGCCTCTTCATCGCCCATGATTTCATTGTCTAAAATTCTACTCATACAGTCTATTATAGCAAAAAATGATACCTTCGGTACCATAAATAGAATGTGTTTTTTAAAGATCCTAGTTCTCACTAGCGTTCGAACTGCGTCAACGTACCTAAGCTCACTAACGTTTGCTAAGAAATAAGGAACGTAGTTTTCACTCCGCTCAAACTGCATCAATGTACCTAAGCTCACTAACGTTCGCTAAGGTACATAGAAAAAAGCCACCGGTTTTGGTGGCTCTTATAGGGAGATTATTATGAAAAAGTTTTAGGAGTTTTATCATTCAAAGTTAGGAGGTCTTTGATGATGGTATTAGTATACGATAGGAAGCTTAAACTTTCCTTATAGTTTTTCTAAAAAATTTTTTCTAGAAAAAGAGGATGTCCCAAGCAAGATTTTCACATCCTTGTTTGGGTCACCCCTTTCCTCCTTATTTCTTAGCGATGGCATGGTAGCTAGTCTTGCTGGTGAAGACTTGACCTGCTCTCAAGATGACCTTTTCAGCCTGGTCACTGTGAATGGCATCTGGCACTGTTTGGAATTCTAGAGCCAAGCCATTGTGCTGAACCATTGGTTGGCCTTGCAGATGAACAGTTTCGTCTACGAAATTGGCTGAATATACCACCAAGGCTGGGGCTTCTGACCTGAAGGTCAAAAAACGTCCAGATGGCTGATGGTAAAGAAAGCCGGCATTTTCATGCCCTTCTGGAAGAGCAAATGGATGGTCTAATCCTTCTACCAGACGGATTTGCGGATCAGAGTCCTTAAAAAGATCCTCCAAGAGCATAGCTTGGTAGAGATGCTGGACAACCGGACTTTCTCTATCCACGGTCTGAAGAGGAACACCGTCTGGATGGATAGGGTAAAGCCCTTGATGGTTGATCTGAAAGACATGGTCATTGATCGGCTGGGTGAAGTTCCCAGATAGGTTGAAATAGCTGTGGTTAGTCGGGTTGACCAAGGTATCTTGATCCGTTTCTACCCGATAAGCAATCTCGAGTTCACCATCTTCAGTCAAACCATAGGTTACCCAGATCTTGAGATTTCCAGGGAAACCACCGGTTCCATCTGCACGTTCTGTGTATAGGGTAATTTCCTGATCCGTTACCGACTCCACGCTAAACAAAGCGCTGTCCCAACCCGTCGGTCCACTGTGGTTGCAGTTGGCACCGTTATTGGCCTCCAAGTGATAGGTCTCTCCATTGAGTTCAAAGCTAGCTCCTGCAATCCGACCTGCTACCGGTCCAATACTAGCCCCATATTTAGGGCTATTGCCCACATAGTCCTCAAAGCGATCAAAGCCTAGAATAATATTCGTAAACTGGTCTTCTTTATCCGGTGTCACATATTCTAAGATCGTCGCCCCATAGGTCATGACAGATAATTGGTAGCCCTTGTCATTTTCGAGGCGATAAGCCCGAACCTCTTGATTTTGCCATTCCCCAAACACGCTTTCTTGATACTGTTTCACTAACCTTCTCCTCTCACTGTTTTTCTCCATTGTATCAGTTTCACAAGAAGAAACACTCCACTTTTTATAGAAAATTAGTGGCTATTCTTTATGAAATGGATGAATGATCACCCCTTGAACAACCCGATTGACGGTACCAGTCGGTGAAGGTGTGTCTGGGCGATTTTGCACCTTGAGCGAAGTCAAAAGAGAAATCAATTGACCATAGATAATGTAAGGGAAGGCACGGTAGATATCTAATGAGTCTGCTGATGCTTCCACCAACACTTCCCGTACATGCTCGATCCCTGCAGCTTGATCAGCCAAGAGAACGACCTGACGGGCAATTTGATCTCCTGCAACTTCGCGAACCAAGTCCAGATCATACTGACGGGTATAAGAATCAATGGAGCCAAATACCAGGACCAGAGTCTGGTCATTGATGAGGGATTTCGGACCGTGACGGAATCCGACAGGACTTTCATACATGGTTGCAATTTTTCCTGCTGTTAATTCCAAAATCTTGAGCTGGGCTTCATGGGCTAGGCCAAAGAAAGGTCCTGCTCCCAGATAGATCACGCGCTCAAAGTCTAGATCGACCACTTCCTTGACCGCACGGTCCTGCTCCAAGATTTGTTCAGACAGATGAATCAGTTCTTCTACTCGTTTTTCTTTGATCTCTTCCTCGCTTGGATCAAAGACCAAGAGAGCTGTCAAGAGCATGGAGGTAAAGCTAGAGGTCATCGCAAAGCCAGCATCGTTGGTTTCTTTTGGTTGGAGAAGCAAGAGATTGCGCTCATCTCCGTGGGCTTGCTGGGCCAGTTTCCCTTCTTCGGCACAGGTAATGGTGATCTGATAGAGCTCATCAACCAAGTCTTGAGCTAACTGCACGGTTGCGACACTTTCTGGCGAATTGCCACTCCGGGCAAAAGATACTAAAACCGTTGGAACCTCTTTTTTCAAATAGGTTTGAGGATGAGCTACGATATCCGTCGTCGCAATGGATTGAAAATTCCAGTGGCGTTCATCGTGCACTTCCTGCAAGTAAGGAACCAAGGTATCCCCCACATATGCTGAGGTTCCTGCCCCTGTCAAGATGACCTTGATATAGTCATGCTCTTGCCCAATCTTTTCTAAGAAAGCTTTGATTTCCGCTTTTCTTTCTTGGTACAAGCGAGCCGTTTCTTTCCAAACACTTGGTTGTTGG
>NZ_JAJNSA010000002.1:0-88793 GCF_027497875.1 Streptococcus sp. SM3
TTCTTTATACAATTCTTTAAACATAACGTTCCCCTTTCTAGATACAGTTTAACAGATTCAGAAACACTTTTGTCCCATTTTCCCCATTCTGTTCCCTACACCGTCTAAACTGCACAAAAAAGAGAGGACAGGCCTCTCTCAGGGTTATTTTTCATCATTCATTTTTGACTTTACTTCATCATAGGATAGTGCATGTGATTCCTCTTCGACTGTTTCAGGCATCTTTCCTGTTTCATAAAGAGCTTTAATTTGTGTACTATCCAATGTTTCGTATTTCAATAATGCTTCTGCAATCAACTTGTGAGTTTCACGATTTGATTGGATGATTTCAGCAGCTTTATTTCGTGCTTCATTTAATAATGAGCGAACCTCTTCGTCAATTTCATAAGCTGTTTGTTCTGAAATTGATTTTTGAGGACTCTGTGCACCAAACATAGCATGGTTTCCTTCATATTGTACTGGGCCAAGTTTTTCACTCATACCGTACTCTGTAACCATTGCACGCGCCATTTGTGTCGCTTGTTCAAAGTCGTTTGAAGCTCCTGTAGTTTGGACATTAAAGATAATTTCTTCAGCTACACGGCCACCCATTAAACCAGCCAATTGCTCTTTCATATCTTCTTTAGATAGAAGCATTTGATCTTCCTTAGGAAGTGCAATCATGTAACCACCTGCACGGCCACGTGGTACAATTGTAACCTTATGAACAACGCGGGCATTCGACAAGACTAAACCAACAATAGTATGTCCAGCCTCATGGTAGGCAACCAATTCACGTTCTTTTTGTGAAACTGTCTTATCTTTCTTAGAAGGACCAGCAATAACTCTATCTTCTGCTTCATCAATATCTGAAGCATCAATTATCGATTTATTTCGACGAGCAGCAACTAGAGCCGCCTCATTCAATACATTCTCTAAATCAGCACCAACAAAACCTGGAGTTTGTTGGGCAACTAATTTCAAATCAACATCTTCTGCTAAAGGCTTGTTCTTAGCATGAACTTTCAAGATTGCTTCGCGACCTTTAACATCAGGACGGCCAACCAATACTTTTCTATCAAAACGTCCTGGACGCAAAAGGGCAGGATCAAGTACATCTGAACGGTTTGTCGCAGCGATAACGATAATCCCTTCATTTCCCTCAAAACCGTCCATCTCAATCAAGAGTTGATTCAAGGTTTGCTCACGTTCGTCATTACCTCCGCCAAGACCGACTCCACGTTGACGTCCAACAGCATCAATTTCATCGATAAAGATAATAGCTGGTGCTGCTTTTTTAGCATCTTCAAAAAGAGAACGAACACGACTAGCTCCAACTCCGACAAACATTTCTACAAAGTCAGAACCTGAGATACTAAAGAATGGAACACCTGCTTCTCCGGCGACTGCTTTAGCAAGCAAAGTTTTACCTGTTCCCGGAGGTCCCTCCAAAAGAACACCTGCTGGAATACGGGCTCCAAGTTTTGTAAATCGTTTTGGATCTTTTAAAAATTCAACAACTTCAACTAGTTCTTGTTTTTCTTCCTCAGCTCCAGCAACATCTGAAAATCTTACTTTAATATCTTCTTTATTTGCAGCTTTAGCCTTACTACGTCCAAAACTCATCGGGTTACGGCTATTATTTCCTCCCATATTTCCCATCATAGAGAATAGGAAGAAGAAAAGAATACCGAATGGCACAATGGATACAAGAATATTAATCCACATACCACTTGAACTTTCATGCTTAACAGTTACTTCCGCTTTATGGTCAGAAGCAAGCTTTTGTAATTCTGATACCGTCGTATCTGAAGGAAGAATGATGCTTGAAAATTTCTCTACTGTTGTAGCAGATGGAGAAAAGAACTGAATGCCTGTTTCTTCTTTACTTGTTTTAGGATTTTTATAAACACCTGAAACTTCGATAACACTGCCATTTGGTTGGTAAGTCAATTCTTTTACATTGTCATCGGTAATTTCTTTTACCAATTCTGTATAATTAATTTGCTCACTTTTCCCTGCAACACTACCTGTACTAAAATACTGGTAACTTGTAACTAGGAAAAAAATAAGTAATAACCATAGAAAAGGATTTTTAATTAAACCATTATTTTGTTTTTTCATTAAAAATTGTTCTTTCTAATTTGAATATACTTCTTCTTTCAATACTCCAACATAAGGAAGGTTACGATAATTTTCTTTGTAGTCTAAACCATAACCTACTACAAACTCATTGGGAATAGTAAAGCAAGTATAGTCTGCCTCAATTTCTACAACACGTCCTTCTGGTTTATCCAACAAGGTTGCAATGTTAACAGAAGCAGCTTCTCTTTCAATAAACATATCTCGCAAATTCTTCAAAGTTTGTCCTGTATCAATGATATCCTCTACAAATAGAACATGTCTTCCTTTGATATCTTGAGTTACATCTTGCTTGATATTAATGACACCACTACTTGCTGTTCCACCATGATAGCTAGAAACCATCATAAAGTCCATTTCAATATGTGTATCAATATGTTTAACCAATTCAGCCATAAAAGGGATAGATCCTTTTAAAATCCCAATTAAAATCGGATTTTTTCCTGCATAGTCTTTAGTTAGTTGGGCACCTAATTTTTTAGCAGCTTCTGTAATTTCATCGTGTGAAACGAGAATTTTTTTAATATCGTTTTCTAACATTTTTTTACCTATCTATTTTTTCTATATAAAGTACAGTGTTCATTATATCATTTTTCGTGTTTTTACTCAAATTACTGGTCGCAATTCCCAAAATTGAGACAATTTCACCAAATTGCTCAATAATCAGAGCTGATTTTCGCTTTTCCATAGGGATTTTCAAATCAATAAATAGACGTCTGAGTTTTTTTCTATATCCATTTTGAATCAAACAATCTCCTGTTTTTCGATGACGAATGTGTATTGATGTTTCGCGTGAAACAGGTACCTGCTGAATTAATTCACCTTCTAAAGGAAGTCCAAAGGAAAATAAATATCCTTGATAAGATACCTGATTTTGATAGTGTAACACAAGTTCATCTTCCTTTTCATCAGACTGAGGACTGATTTTACAAATCCGAAACTGTTGATACTCTTTTACTAATTCATAACCATTTTTAAGCGGATGACGATACTGGCTTTTAGTTTTTAAAATTTGTCTAACTTCTTCAAACTGAGCTTTTGTAAGATTCAAATCTGGAAAACGATTCAGATAAGTTTGAAGTAAAACTCTTTGTGTCGACTCAGAGTAAGATAATAGCTGATCTAAATTTTCTACATCAATATTCTTTGATAATTCAGCTATAGCTAAGTCATAATCTAAAATTTCATTACCGATGCTTAAGATTGCATTTCTAAATCGAGGATTTTCTTTTTCTAATTCTGGTAAGTATGAGTTTCGAATACGATTGCGAAAATAATGATTTTCCTGATTTGATATATCTTCAAAGTGAAAAATTGGTGGAAAGTCTTTTTTCTGAAAATGCAAGAAGGGCCGAATGATTTCTATCTCCCCGACTACTTGCTTCTCCTGAATTCCTGATAGATAGCGCAAACGAGTGCCTCGAATCAAACGCATCAAAATCGTTTCCACCTGATCATCAGCATGGTGGGCAGTGACTAAGGCTGTCGCACCTGTCTTTTTCATGACCTCTTGAAAAAAATCATAACGAAAATGTCGAGCACGCGCTTCTGAAAATTCTCCTGAAAAATCGCTGATATAAATAGGAAGCTCTGCTTCAGCAGCCAACTTCCTTAATTCCTGTTCTTCCCAATCTGATTCTACTCTCTGCTTATGATTCACATGAGCTAGAATCAATTCAATTTCTAACTCTTTTTGATACGTAGATAATACCTTAAACAGAAACATAGAATCTAATCCACCAGAAAGAGCTAGCACCACCTTAGCATGTTTTTTGAAATATCCCTTATTGAGAAAATGATTTAAAAAATCTTGTTCTCTCATTTTAGAACCTCATAAACATCTTTGGCTATCTTAGAAATCGTATCATAATCAGAATTCTTTGTGAAAATAGAAAGAATAAATGGAGAATCTGCATAAACAACACCTGTATCATGCTTAAATTCATCCGCATCTCCAATTTTATGAGCTACTTTAACAGAAACACCTTTGGCAATTCTCTCATTATCAAAATCTGTTTTAGTCAAAGAATCCAATACAAGTCCATTTTGGTTATAAATAGCTTCCATGACTTTCCCAGCCATTTTAGAAGAAATCAATTTTTCTTTGGAATCCCAATCATCTCCCATAATAGCAGACGTCTTGGATTTGAATATAGCATCAGATTGATTTGAAATGTAATATCCCAATAGATTATGAGCTACATTATCCGATTCTTTAGATACTTTTGTGATTAAGTCCTTTATAGAATACTCTTTATTATCCTCTTTTTTAGGGAGACTACCACTTCCCTCTGGTTTATAAGAACCTGGAAAATCATTGACTGCTGATACGTATTTTACAGTCGTGTCTAACTGATAAAGACCCTCATTTATTTTTTCTTGCGTATAGTAGAGATAAGGTAATTTTAAAATGCTAGCTGCATACATCTTTTCATCTTGATTGATACCAGCTTCTTTTCCAGTAGTCAGTTGCTTAACATAAATAGAGAAAGAAGTTTTCTGATATTTTTCAGATAATATTTCTTGCACTTTATTCATCCGATTATCTTCTTCAGAAGTTAATTCCTTATCTACCCATCCAACTTGATCAATATGTAGAAATTCTTTCCCTTCTACAAACATGGTCTTATCAATTGAAACTTGCGAATAAGCTGATAAGGATGATTTCACTTCTTTTAAATCATAAGGACTATTGTACAGTTTAAAATCAGATTCTAACCATACTTTTTTTATTGTTGGAGTTACCTCTGATTGATCATATAAAAATCGTTTGTCTGCAGCAATAAATTGATGGTTAGATAACTTAAATACTGGAATCCCTTGTTTATTCAAGCGCCACTCGGTTATTTGAAAACTTATTTTGGGAGTCAATTTTCCAGATTCCACTACTAAATCTTCATTCGCATAAACAGGAACCTCTCCATAAACCATTGGAGAACTTAATTTTTCTCTAAAATAAATACCAAAGTCAGATTGTGAAAGGTAATAAATTTCTTTCGAAGTATAGACAACTTCTTTTTCTGTGCTAACGACTTTTGAAATGGTCAAAAAACTTGGTAGCAACAAAATAATTAAGAACTTACGCATTCTTCCTTTCCTTTTCTTCTTGTAAACGCAATAATTGATTTTTATCAGCCAACTCTTCCAGCTTTTCATCCGATAAACTCAAAAATTGCTCTATTACATCTAATAAATTTTCCATTTTATCACCTTGGGAGCAAGTCAGGAATCGTATAAACAGCTTCCCGATTCTTAGAATAATAATATTTTGCACGCATGTATTTAGCAGCGTAATCTTCATCTTTCAACTTTGTAGCAAAAGCTGTCTCTTTCTCCTTTTCCTCACTCAAAGTTTGATACTGAGTTTGCAAGTCTGATAACTGTTGACGTCTTTGGAGTAATTGGTGATAACTTTGAGCAAGATTATAAGTTGGTAAAATGAACAATAAAATCATCAAAATAAGAACCCAACCCATGAAACGATTACGTTTTTGTCGCTCCTTCATCAGATAGCGACGACGTTGGTGTTCATTTTGAATAAAAGAATTATTCAATTGTACGATATTTTTAGACATTTTCTTCTACCCGTGTTTCACTGATAATTTCATACATGCCTGCTGCATCTTCTTTTTTTGTACTATCTTTCATCTCCAGTACTTTTACAAGTAGCAACTTATTTCCAAAGCGAATTTCAACTTGGTCATTAACTTTCAAATCCGTTGAACTTTTTGCCAAGATGCCATTTACCTTGATTCTACCTTTATCTGCTACTTCTTTTGCGACTGTACGACGCTTGATAATTCTTGATACTTTTAAATATTTGTCTAATCTCATTTTTATTACCTCAAATTATTATTGTACCATTTTTATCCCTTTTATAGAAGAAAAATGTTAAAGGGAATTGCCTTCTTTCGACACTTTTATCTCTAATAAACTTTCTCCAAAAATGAGCAGACCTTCTAAAATTTCATAGTCCTTCTTGTTTCGAACATCAAATACAACTTCCATTAATCCCTTATTCTCAGCTATGGCTGCTTTTAAGTTCGTTGCGGATAAAGCTTTAAAATAATCTTGAGCCAAAAACAGTCGTTGAGTGATTTTTTCAAATTGAACTGTAATCTTATTGTCTTTTCTTTCCACACGTTGAACAAAGACCTTGTCAAGATAAGACTTAATCAAACCAATCTCTAAAAGATAGGCTACTACGTCTGGGTACTCTCCAAATCGGTCCATCAGCTCTTCTTGTAACTCCTCATAATTGACACGATTGTCAATTTGACGAATTTTTTTATAAATTTCAATCTTATGTCGTTGGTCTGAAATATAAGTATCAGGAAGATAAGCATCAATTTGTAAAATCAACTCAGCATTCCCTTTGGTTCTTGTGTTCCCATTACCATGTCGTTTAGCAATAGCTTCCTCCAATAACTGCGAATACAATTCAAAACCAACAGAATCAATGAAACCAGACTGGGATTTTCCTAAAAGATTTCCTGCTCCACGAATCGAAAGATCTCGCATTGCAATCTTAAATCCAGAGCCCAATTCTGTAAATCCTTTAATCGCTTCTAATCTCTTCTCGGAGACTTCACTGATTGATTTTTCTGGACGATACATGAGATAGGCATAAGCAATACGATTACTACGACCGACTCTTCCTCTTAACTGATACAAGGTTGACAAGCCCATATGGTCCGCATTTTCAATAAACAAAGTGTTGGCATTTGGAATGTCCACCCCTGTCTCAATAATAGTAGTCGTCACCAAAATATCGTATTGCCCCTCAATAAAATCTAATAGAGTATTTTCTAACTGAATCTCACTCATTTGCCCATGAACATAACCAATCGAAGCATCTGGAATCAACTCCTGTAATTCGGAAACCTTCTGGTCAATCGTGTCAACTTTATTGTAAAGATAGTAAACTTGACCTCCACGCTCCATTTCACGCAAGACAGCATCACGAATCACACTATCATTCTTTTCTAAAACATAGGTTTGCACTGGATAACGATTAGTCGGCGGAGTTTCAATAACAGACAAATCTCTGATTCCCAGCATAGACATGTGAAGGGTACGAGGAATTGGCGTTGCTGTCAAGGTCAGGACATCTACTTGTTTTTTCATTTCTTTCAAGGTTTCCTTATGCTTGACACCAAATCGCTGTTCCTCATCAATAATCATCAAGCCCAAATCAGCAAACACAACATCTTTTGACAAAACACGATGTGTTCCAATTAAAATATCAACTTGACCCTTTTTCAATTTTTCAAGTGTTTCAGTCTGTTCTTTTTTACTTCTAAAGCGACTCAACACATCAATATTAACTGCAAAATTTTGGAATCGTTCCTTAAAATTCGTATAGTGCTGTTGCGCTAAAACCGTCGTCGGAACTAGAACGACAACCTGTTTGTGATCATTGACTGCCTTAAAGGCTGCACGCATAGCAACTTCAGTCTTTCCAAAACCAACATCCCCAACTAAAAGTCGATCCATTGGTTGAGAAGCCTGCATATCTCTCTTGATTTCTTCAACACTACGAAGTTGATCATCCGTTTCAACATAAGGGAAGGCATCATCAAAAGCATGTTGATCCTTATCATCAGCTGAGAAAGCAAAACCCTTCAACTGACTACGCTCAGAATAAAGTTTGATTAAATCGTCAGCTATATCCTCTACCTGGTTCTTTACTTTTTGCTTGGCCTTTTTAAAATGACCGTCATTTAATTTATTGAGTTTTGGAGCTTTCCCATCACTTGAAACATATTTGGACAGTAGATGAATCTGTTCCACTGGGATAGAGATTTGATCCCCGTTTTGGTATTGAACACTAACATAATCACGGTGAATCCCTTTGATTTCAATGGTTTCAATCCCTAGATATTGACCAATTCCATGGATATGGTGAACAACGTAATCTCCTTTTTCAAGTTCATTGTAATCTTTTAATCTCTCTGCGTTTGAAACATGTTGTCTTCGAAAACGACGTTTCAATTTCTTTTGAAAAATCTCATGTTCAGTTATTAATAAAACCTTTTCATCTACAAAATGAAAACCATGTCTGAGATTACCCTCGATTAAGTTTACAGATTCTTTACAAATACTTGACTTATCTCTGGAATCCAATTTAATCTGGTATTCCTCTAAAACATCCTCCAATGTTTTACTTCCCATTGAATTGCTAGACTGCAGGATAATAGTATAATCCATTTTTTTGTATCGCTCAATTTCTTCTTTTAGAAAAGAAAATTGATTGAAAAACTCCTGCATAGGATATTGATTAAATTGATAAATTTGGTCAAACTTGAGATTTCCTAACCCCTTTTGCAGATTAGAGAAAAAGGTAACCGGACTCTGTTTTTTATAGATTTGCTCTGTATCTGCAAAATACTGCATCTCAGAAAATGCTTTACTGTTCTGTAATTCTTCTGTAAAGTATTGTGCTAACTCCCTTTCAAAGACTTCGTACTGATTCATCAATTTCTGATAATCATCAATGAATACTGGGGTATCTTTTTCAATATAGTCAAAAACAGTCCATGTCTTGTCATAACACAAAGATAAAAACTTCCTAGAATCTAAATGCATTTGTTTTTGGTGAAAACTTGAAAGAATTTCTTCTAAGTATGATTTTAAAATAGGTGATAACGTTTTTGAAATTTGTTTTTCTAAAGCTGACTGTCCTCGTTGATAATTCTTTTCTCTCAAAAGCATATCACTAGCTGGAAAGATAGTGAGTTCTGTCTGATTTTCTTTCGATAATTGTGTTTCGACTTCAAATGACCTAATACCATCGACTTCATCACCAAAAAACTCAATTCGGTAAGGTTCTAACTGGGATATTTCAAAAATATCTAAAATATCTCCTCGCAGACTAAATTCGCCCTGAGTTTGTACTTGTGTAACTTTTCGATAGCCTATCTCTTTTAACTGATGGATAAGGGCGTGTTGGTCATATTCTTCACCAACTGTTATTTTTACAATACTATCTTTGAATACATTTGGAGACGGTAAAATCAATCGACTTGCTGCGATATTACAAACTAAAATCCCTTTCTTAGACGAATCAGTCAAAAAACGCAAGGCTTCAACCCGTGAAATGATTTTTTCTTGTGAAGACATCAAAAACTCGACCATAGGGGAGTCATCTACAAAAAATGGATAAACAAGTTCCTCACCCAAGACAGATATAAGATCACTAACAAGTCCTTCTGCTTCTCCATAAGTTGACGTCAATAACACAATCTTATCTTCCTGTCTCAAACTACTAGCAATTGCTAAAGCTTTTGTAGAAGTTGACAAGCCTAACATTAATTGTCTTTTCTTATCTGTCAGATTTTGATGCCATTTTTTTATCTGATCATTTTCTGAGAATAAATCTAATAAGGTCACCATTTATCCGTTATACCTCTGCATCGTTTTTTCAAAGTTTTTCTCTTGTAAATAGTAGTTTACAGAATCGTCAACTTTGTCAATAGACTGTAAAATACCAATATAATCATCCTTGTCAAACTTACTCAAAACATGGTTAACAACTGACATTCCATTTTTAGGCCTTCCGATTCCAATCTTAACACGATTAAAGATCTGAGTTCCAATATGTTGAATAATAGACTTGATACCATTATGACCACCTGCTGAGCCTTTTGCTCTTAAACGAATCTTTCCAACTTCCATATCAAGATCATCGTAAATGATGAGTAAATCTTCAATATCCAAACCATAATAAGTCAATAAAGCATGAACCGCTTTTCCACTTTCATTCATAAATGTCGTTGGTTTGACAAGATAAATTTTTTCTCCATTTAGGAAAAAGGATGCTAGGTCAGCTTGAAATATCTTATCATGTGTAAAAGTGACATTCTGTTTCTTCGCTAGTTGATCAATCAACATAAATCCAACATTGTGTCTTGTTTCAAAATATTTATCCCCTGGATTTCCTAATCCTACAAGTAATTTGGTCATTTATTTTTCCTTTCAAAAGCCAAAAGGGTTGGAATTTTTTTCCAACCTAATTGATACTATTCATTAAATTTTTTAGACATTAAAGCGGAATTCCATGATATCGCCATCTTGAACGATATATTCTTTTCCTTCTTCACGCAAACGCCCAGCTTCTTTTACAGACTTTTCAGATCCGTATTTCACTAGATCCTCATATGACATGGTTACCGCACGAATAAATCCTTTTTCAAAGTCTGAGTGGATAATACCAGCTGCTTGAGGAGCCTTCATACCACGTTTGAAGGTCCAAGCGCGAACTTCTTTTTCACCAGCTGTGAAGTAAGTTCCCAGTCCAAGCAAGTGGTAAGCTGCACGAGTCAACTTGTCAACGCCTGATTCTGTCAACCCAAGTGCTTCAAGAAACTCTTGCTTATCTTCATCGTCTAACTCAGAAATTTCTTCCTCAGCACGCGCAGAAATAACGACTACTTCAGCATTTTCTGTCGCTGCAAATTCACGAATTTGTTTAACATAATCGATAGAGTCAGGTTCTGAAACCACATCCTCGTCCACATTAGCAACATAGAGCACTGGTTTAGTAGTCAAAAGGAAGAGACCTCTGACAACTTTTTGTTCTTCATCTGTAAATTCAATAGTTCGAGCTGATTTTCCATCTTCTAGGACTGGTTTAATCTTTTGAAGAACATTAAACTCAGCTACTGATTCTTTATCTTTTTGCGTACGTGCCATCTTTTCTACACGCGCATAACGCTTATTAACTGATTCTAAGTCAGCAAGAATCAACTCCAGGTTAATAGTATCAATATCTGCAAGTGGATCTACAAAGGCGTCTTCACGTCCTTGCTCGCGCATGACATTTTCATCATCAAAAGCACGAACTACGTGAACAATCGCGTCTACTTCACGGATATTAGCCAAGAATTTATTCCCTAGCCCTTCTCCTTTTGAAGCTCCTTTTACAATTCCTGCGATATCTGTAAATTCAAATGTTGTTGGAACTGTCTTTTTAGGAGTGATCATTTCAGTCAATTTTTGTAGGCGTTCATCTGGAACCTCAACCATTCCAACGTTTGGATCAATCGTCGCAAATGGATAGTTTGCAGCCTCTGCTCCTGCTTTTGTAATTGCATTAAATAGTGTTGATTTACCAACGTTTGGCAAACCAACGATACCTGCTGTTAAAGCCATATTTTCTCATTCTCCGTTTTCATTTCAATCCCTAATATTATAACACAAAAAGGGATAAAGTGCTAACCCTCTAACTAAGGGTTCTCAGTCAATAATTTTATTCATTTTTCGATCAAAATCATAGCGCCCCATCATGACAACATGGTCACAATTGCTACATTTGATTTTTATATCTGCTCCTACACGTGTAATTTCCCAACGATTAGCTTTTTTTCCTGTTGACTTGATGGTGCAAGCATGTGGTTTTTTCATTTCAACAAAATTTCCAACTTGATACATACTACTCTCCTTTTCTTTTTCGATTATATCATAAAAGAGGCGAGCTAGGCTCAACCTCTTTCACTTAATTTGTACGAACTGGTGTAATGAGCTGCATGAAGTCCTCATCAGTGTCTGCTGGCACAAGAGTAAATGGACGAACGGCTGAGATAAAGCTAATGGTCACCTTTTCGCTATTTAAAGCCTTAAGGGAATCAATCAAATAAGTTGGATTGAAACTAATGGTCAAATCTTCACCAGTAACTTGATCAGTATCGATTTCTTCGTTTACTTTACCAACTTCTGGAGAGTGAACATGAGCGCTAACAACCCCATCTTTTATTTCAAGTTTTACAGTACCATTTTGAGTAGCACTTGATAAAAGACGAGCACGTTCCATTGACTGGCGTAAGTTTACAACATCAAAAGTAATAGTAGTGTTAAAGTCTGTTGGAATCAAACGATCTGTATCAGGATAGTTACCTTCTAACAAACGAGTATAGAAGCTAATATTTTCGCTTCTAAAGAGGATTTGATTGTTGGCAAAGAAAATCTCTACAGTTTCAATATCGTCTGTAAATACTGCTGAAAATTCGCGTAGAGAACGGCTAGGAATCACGACATCAAAATCATCACTATTTTTTTCAAGCGTTAATTTTTTCTGGCTTAGACGATGAGAGTCTGTTGCAACTGTTTTTAACTCTTTGTGTTGGCTCAATACAAAATGAACACCTGTTAAAATTGGACGACTTTCTTGTGTACTTGCAGCAAAAGCTGTTTCATTGATAATTTTCTTGAGTAATTTTGTTTCAAGAACCAAAGGAGTGCTTGCTGAAATTTCTTGGATTCGTGGATATTGCTCGCTATCTTTTCCTTTTAGGGTAATTTCTGATTTGCCGCTAGTTAAAACAATTTGATTTTGTTCAATTTCTTTAAAATCAAGAGTCACATCAGGTAGACTAGATACCACATTGATGAAGAAAGAAGCTTCAAGAAGGATCGAACCTAAAGAAGTAATTAACAAACCAGCATCTTCATTTTTTTGAGAAATAAAATTTTCAATTGAAATTTGACCATTTGAACCAATTAAAGTAACACCTTCATTGGTTACGTCAATTTTTACGGTTGATAAAATAGGAATAGCATTTTTAGAACTAATAGCTCTCTTAGTTGTATTCAATGCTTGTAGAAATAAATTTTTATTAATTGAAAAATGAATCATGGATTCTCCTTTATTTATTTTTAGTATTAGAAGGATAATAGTAATAATAGAGTCTGTGAAATCTGTGGAAAACAGACTTTAAACAAGTAATATCAAGTTTTTTGGTTTGTTTAAAAAATGTGGATAAAAAAGATAATAAAGCAAAAGTTATCCACAAGTTATTTGATTTTCTTTTTGATTGATTCAATTTCTAAACGTAAATTATCGTCTTCATCAATCAAAGATTTAATTTTAGCATGGGCATGAATGACTGTTGTGTGATCTTTTCCACCAAATTCCTTCCCAATTTTTGGAAGACTATTATCTGTTAGTTCTCTAGATAAATACATAGCTACTTGACGAGCTAAAACAATATTTTGAAGGCGTCTGCTTCCCTTCATTTCTTTGACACTGACACCATAAAAATTACCGACTTCATTTTGGATTTTATCAATTGGGATGACGAGCATCTGGTTAACATCTTGTTTGCGAGCTCTAATGGCTTCTGCAGCGATATCGATAGTGATATCCTTAATCTTCTTCACTCTGGCAATTAAAGTGATGTCGTTGATTGCTCCTTCAAGTTCTCGGACGTTTGAATCAAATTGACCAGCTAGGTATTCTAGGGTATCACTTTGGAAATGGTAGTCTAAATTCTCTGTTTTGCTTTGTAAAATGGCAATACGTGTCTCAAAGTCAGGTGGTGTGATGTTTTGCGTCAAGCCCCAGCTAAAGCGCGTGACAAGTCTTTCTTCAAGGCCCTCTAAGTGTTTAGGACTACGATCACTAGTCAGAACAATTTGTTTTTGATTGTTATGGAGAACATTGAAAGTATTGAAAAATTCTTCCTGAGTTGCAACTTTTTTTCCACTCAGCGATTGAATATCATCAATTAACAAGAGATCGAGGCTACGGTAGGTTTTTTTGAACTTATCCATTTCACCCAGTCTCAGATGTTCAAGAAAGTCGTTGATAAAGCTTTCAGCAGGGATGTACTTCACACGCGCATCAGGAATATTTTTCAAAATCTCATTCCCAATTGCATTGAGTAAGTGAGTCTTACCAAGGCCAGGTCCTCCATAGATAAAAAGAGGGTTATAGGTCAGAGCCAAATCTTCAGAGACAGCCAAAGCGGCTGATACTGCCCAAACATTTCCATCTCCTTGGATAAAATTATCAAAGGTATACTTTTCTTTTAATCCAGTATCCGAATAAGGAATAGATGCTAACTTTGGACTATAGTCATAAAGAGTTGAATTTGTAGCTTCTTCAACTTGTGAAATAGTCGTATCTTGAGGCTTGGTGAAAATATAGTGGGGAGTTATTTCAGCATCATAAATTTCAAAACCAGCTACTACAATGATATCTTTTAGTTGTTTTTCCCAGACCATTTCCATTTCAGATCGTGGTAAAAATATAGTGGCAACATTTTCCTCTACCTTAATGAGTTCAGCTTGAATAGCATAGAAATCATACATGGATCGAGTTAATCTTTCTTGAGCAAATTCTAATATACGATTCCAAAATTGTTTTTCTTTCAATCCTTTCTCCTCCTTTACTATTTAAAAGTTTAATGCTAAACTTATTTTACCATAGATAGTAAGAATTTTCCACAAGCTGTGAAAAATAATCCACAATGTTATCAAGTTTTATCCACAGGTTGGGGATAAAATCAGAAACTATTGATTTATTAAGCTTTTTATTAAAAAAAAGAGTGGATAACCTTGTGAGATAAAAAAATAAAAGAACAGCCTTATTTCAGGCTGTTGATAATTCTACTGTATTCTTCTTGATTTGAGAAAGCAATAATGATTTTTCCGCTATCTTTTTTAGACAGTTTGATTTCTACATCTAATCCGAGTAGTTTTTTTAACTGTTCTTCTTCATTTTGTATGAAATGATTCGTTTTTTGAAGTTTCTTTTGTTTTTTCTCTGTCAGAAGAGCTTCTAACTTCCTTACAGAAATGTCTTCCTCTATAATTAGTTGAAAGAAATAGTCTTGTTGTTCCTTATTCAACCCAACTAGAGAACGCGCATGAGCTTGTGATAGTTTGCCGTTTTCTACTTCTGAGATAATCTGTTCTGGTAAGGACAGCAAGCGAATGGAGTTGCTGATATATGGACGAGACTTGCCCATTTTATCTGCAATTTCAGCATGGGTAAATCCTTTCTCTACAAGAGATTCATAGGCGCGTGCTTCTTCTATTGGATTTAAATTTTCTCTTTGTAAATTTTCAATGATGGACTGGACCATCATTTCTTGATCTGAAAGCTGTTTAACAACAGCTGGGATAGACCTTAGACCAGCTAAAAGTGAAGCCCGATAGCGTCTCTCTCCTGCAAGGATTTCATAACCAATAACAGGAGATTGACGAACAATAATCGGTTGAATGACCCCATTTTCTTTGATAGACTGTGCTAGTTCACGTAGTTTTTCTCCATCAAATTCTTTTCGAGGTTGATAAGGATTTTTTTGTATATCTGTGATAGAAATCATTTCAAATTTTTCCATGATTCTACACTAACACATCTTTTCTCTTATGTAAAGCTTTCTTTACATAGATGTCAATTAAGATTCTAAATCACCTGAACTCTTATCAAGTTTAATAGATGTAGTTTCTTCTTTACCGTTACGATAGTAAGTTATCTTAATGGTGTCTCCGATAGAATGATTGTAAAGAGCACTTTGTAAGTCTGTTGATGAAGAAATGTCTTTGTCGTCTACTTTTGTAATAACATCGTATTTTTCAAGGTGACCATTGGCAGGCATATTGCTCTGCACAGAACGAACAACGACACCAGATGTTACATTGCTTGGAATATTCAGTCTTCTAAGATCACTTGTATTAATATTTGAGAGATTGACCATTTGGATGCCCAAAGCTGGACGAGTCACTTTTCCGTTCTTTTCTAACTGTTCAATAATATTGATAGCATCATTTGCAGGGATTGCAAAACCAAGACCTTCTACAGATGTTCCTCCATTTGTTGCAATTTTACTTGAGGTAATTCCGATAACCTGTCCTTGAATATTGATTAGTGGGCCACCAGAGTTACCTGGGTTAATAGCAGTATCAGTTTGGATGGCTTTCGTAGAAATGGCTTGTCCATCTTCAGATTTTAAAGATACATTTCGATTAAGACTAGATACGATACCTTGAGTGACAGTATTTGCATATTCAGAACCTAACGGGCTACCGATGGCAATAGCAGTTTCTCCTACGGTTAACTTGCTAGAATCACCAAACTCAGCTACTGTTGTAACTTTTTCTGAAGAGATTTTGACGACAGCAATATCAGAGAAAGTATCCGCTCCGACAATTTCTCCAGGTACTTTAGTTCCATCTGACAAACGAATATCTACTTTGCTGGCGCCATTTATAACGTGATTATTGGTGACAATATAAGCTTCTTTATCATTCTTTTTATAAATAACCCCAGATCCTTCACTAGAGATTTGCTGAGAATCAGTGTCAGTATCATCATTACCAAATACGCTATTTTGTCTGTTTGCTGAATAAGTAATAACAGATACAACGGCATCTTTTACTTTGTTAACAGCCTGTGTTGTTGAATTTTCATTCTTATAGGCAGTCTGTGTAATAGTACTATTGTTGTTAGAGGTACTTATAGTACTTTTTTGAGTTAGTTGGTTTATTGAAAAGCTACCCAAGGCTCCACTAATAAAGCTAATGACGATAACGACTAATAATTGAAACCATTTTTTGTAAAATGTTTTTAGATGTTTCATATTTGCCTCCATTTGTTTGAAATTACTGAAAGTATAAACTGACTAGCTTAATTATAACTTAAAAACAAAAGTTTTTCACAGATTGTGGATAACTTTCAGAAATCTGTGGTTTTCTCGGCTAAAATTAACCTTTTATTTTGTGAATAAGATGTGAAAAAATAGAGAATATGTTAGAATAGAGTCATGAAAATTAAAGTTGTAACAGTTGGGAAACTGAAAGAAAAGTATTTAAAAGATGGTATCGCAGAGTATTCAAAACGAATTTCTCGATTTGCTAAGCTTGAAATGATAGAGCTAGCAGATGAAAAAACACCAGATAAGGCCAGTGAATCAGAAAATCAAAAGATTTTAGAAATAGAAGGTCAGAGAATTTTATCAAAAGTTGGTGACCGTGATTTTGTTATTGTGTTAGCCATTGAAGGGAAAACTTTCTCCTCAGAAGAATTTAGTAAACATTTAGAAGAAGCTTCTATAAAAGGATTTTCTACTCTTACTTTTATTATTGGAGGGAGTCTGGGATTAGCACGGGATGTAAAAAAGAGAGCCAATCTCTCTGTTAGTTTTGGTCGTTTAACCTTGCCCCATCAGTTAATGAGACTAGTCCTTGTTGAACAAATCTATCGAGCTTTTACAATACAGCAGGGCTCGCCCTATCATAAATAGAAAATTGACTTTCAATTGAATTTTTGGTAGAATAGCTGTATTGGGTCTCATAGCTCAGCTGGATAGAGCATTCGCCTTCTAAGCGAACGGTCGCAGGTTCGAATCCTGCTGGGATCAATATAGTAGCAAAGCTGGGAATTTTCCCGGCTTTTTTCTTAAAAAAGTACACTTGGGGAGAAAAAAATGACAGTTGAGAGAATTTTATCTAAAACAAAATTCCATTTTGTATAATAGTTTTTGTAAGTTAGCTTACAAGAAAAAACATTTTAGGAGATTTTATTATGAAAAACACAGTTAAATTGGAACAGTTTGTAGCCTTGAAGGAAAAAGACTTGCAAAAGATTAAAGGTGGGGAGATAAGGCAAACACATAATATTTTCTTTAATTTCTTTAAAAGAAGATAAAGGAGTAGAAGAATGGATTTTCTTGCAGTATTAGTTGTGATATTACATATTTTTATTATTAGTAAAAGTTACTATTTAATATGTAAAAATAAAATAAATATAAAAGAACTATGCTTTTTTGGTGGTTATACATTACTAGTAGAATCAGTATTTGAACTTTCCTTTTATTTTATATACTTAGATGGATTAGGAATTGAAAAATTTTTATTTCCTTTGATATTATATTCATATTTTATATTTATTAAAAAGTATGAGAAGTATAGAGGAGTATTCTTAAGTTTACTACTATCCCTTTTATATAATAGCACCCATACCTTTTTATCCGTAACTTTATCCTCTATAATAGGAGATGATGCTGCCTTACAATATCATAGTCTATTCTTTTTAGTTGTAGTGGCATTGACTTATGTTGTTATCGTAACAATTATTCGTTATTTCCATTTAGAACTTACTTATTTTGATAAAGATTATATGTACCCTTTTTTGAAAAAAGTATTTTTTGCCTTACTACTGCTACATGTTGCATCTTTCGTTTCAGATATGGTAAGTACGATTAAACATTTGAATAGTTTTGGAAGTATTTTATCATCTATTGTCTTTATTTCTCTACTTTTGATTTTCTTTGCAATGAATTCTTATAAAGAACAAATGGAAAAAGAGATTACTTTGAAGCAGAAGAAATTTGAACAGAAACATTTACAAAACTACACAGATGAAATTGTCGGTCTGTATAATGAAATCCGTGGTTTTCGACATGACTATGCTGGGATGCTTGTCAGTATGCAGATGGCAATTGACAGTGGTAATTTACAGGAGATTGACAGAGTTTACAATGAAGTTTTGGTCAAAGCTAATCACAAACTGCGTTCAGATAAGTACACTTACTTTGATTTGAACAACATAGAAGATTCAGCTTTACGAAGTTTGGTTGCTCAGTCAATT
Organism: Streptococcus sp. SM3; assembly: GCF_027497875.1. The sequence continues at coordinate 18,494 of NZ_JAJNSA010000002.1, forward strand.
GTCTATGCTCGAAATAATGGTGTAGAGTTTACACTTGAAGTAAAAGATACTATAACTGAACTCTCAATTGAATTATTGGATTTGGTTCGTATCATGAGCGTTTTATTGAACAATGCTGTCGAAGGATCAGCTGATAGTTATAAAAAGCAGATGGAAGTAGCAGTTATTAAGATGGAAACTGAAACAGTGATTGTGATTCAGAATTCATGTAAAATGACGATGACTCCTTCTGGAGATCTATTTGCTTTAGGATTCTCCACTAAGGGAAGAAATCGCGGAGTAGGATTAAATAATGTGAAAGAACTACTAGATAAGTACAACAATATTATTTTAGAAACAGAGATGGAAGGCAGTACATTTAGACAAATCATTAGATTTAAGAGGGAATTTGAATGAAAGTTTTAATTTTAGAAGATGTTATTGAACATCAAGTGAGACTAGAGAGAATATTGGATGAAATTTCGAAAGAATCGAATATTCCTATTTCTTACAAGACAACAGGAAAAGTTCGTGAGTTTAAGGAATATATCGAAAATGATGAAGTAAACCAGCTTTATTTTTTAGATATTGATATTCATGGAATTGAGAAAAAAGGGTTTGAGGTTGCCCAGTTTATTCGTCATCACAATCCTTATGCAATTATTGTATTTATAACCAGTCGATCAGAGTTTGCGACTCTAACCTATAAATACCAGGTATCAGCCCTAGATTTTGTCGATAAGGATATTAATGATGAGTTATTTAAGAAGAGAATTGAGCAAAATATATTCTACACGAAGAGTATGTTACTTGAAAATGAAGATGTTGTAGATTATTTTGACTATAATTACAAGGGAAATGATTTAAAAATTCCTTACCATGACATTCTGTATATTGAAACGACAGGAGTTTCTCATAAATTGCGCATTATTGGTAAGAATTTTGCCAAAGAGTTTTACGGTACCATGACAGATATTCAGGAAAAGGACAAACATACCCAACGATTTTATTCTCCTCATAAGTCATTTTTGGTAAATATAGGCAATATTAGAGAAATTGACCGAAAGAATCTAGAAGTTGTTTTCTATGAAGATCATCGCTGTCCTATTTCAAGGTTAAAAATTAGAAAATTGAAAGATATTTTAGAGAAAAAATCTCAAAAGTGATTGACAATTAGTAAGAAATTGATATAATGGTTATATCTGCTACAGATAGAAGGTCCGTTGGTCAAGGGGTTAAGACACCGCCTTTTCACGGCGGTAACACGGGTTCGAATCCCGTACGGACTATTTTATCCGCCATAGCTCAGTTGGTAGTAGCGCATGACTGTTAATCATGATGTCGTAGGTTCGAGTCCTACTGGCGGAGTATAGATAAAAGGGAACACAGCTGTGTTCCTCTTTTTGTATCAATTTGTATCACCAAGCATCTTCATAAGGAAGTCTGTTATTTCTTGAGGACTTTCTTTTTTTCCATGTGCAATCCAAGTTTGGCAGACACCAAAAAGTGCATGAGTTAGATAGATGCTACTATATTCTAATTCAGTGGTATTGAGATTTAGTTGCATAAATCGCTTTTGTAAATCTGTGCTGAGCATGATATGAAGTTTATTTCTTAAGAAATTTTGGATTTCTTTAGTCCCATTTTCAGAAAGCAGAGCAGCCAGAAGTGGTTCTGACTCTAGATATTCAAATACTTCTAAAATAGCATCTCTTTTGTGATGAGCATGTTTTTGAAAAATATATTCAAATGTATGGAATAGTTTGCTTTGATAGTGCTCAATCATATCATACTTATCCTTATAGTGAGTATAGAAGCTGGAACGACTAATTCCGGCTTTTTCTGCTAACTTGACAGTAGAAATTTGATCAAATGGTTGTTCCATTAGTAATTGTACCATAGCATTTTCAATAGTACGCTTTGTTTTTAAGCGTTTATTACTTTCTTTCATATTTCCTCCTTGTGAACAAATTAGACTATGTGTCTAAAAATTGATTTTTTATCTTGTAATCTAGATTTTTTAATGTATAATCTATTATATCAAAATTTTAGACAATATGTTTAAAAAAGGAGAAACTATGTTTAAAGAATGGAAAGCAATTTTTAAAAAACCAACCTTTATTATTGTCATGATAGGTATTTCTCTTATTCCCGCTCTGTACAATATCATATTTTTGTCATCAATGTGGGATCCATATGGTCAATTGTCTGACTTACCTGTGGCAGTTGTCAATAATGATAAAGATGCTTCCTATAATGGTAATAGCATGTCTATAGGAAAAGACATGGTGTTCAATTTAAAAGAAAATAAAATCTTGGATTTTCATTTTGTAGATGAAGAAGAAGGTAAGAAGGGTTTAGAAAATGGCGATTACTATATGGTAGTAACTTTACCAAGTGATCTATCTGAAAAAGCAGCTTCTATTTTAACGGATCATCCAGAGCAAATGCAAATCGATTATCAGACTTCAAGTGGTCATAGCTTTATTGCCAGCAAGATGAGCGATTCTGCTATGACACAATTAAAGAAGAGTGTTTCTACCAATGTAACCGAGACCTATACTAAAGCTTTATTCAACAAAATGGTCGATTTAAAGGATGGTATGAGTCAGGCAGCTTCTGGTAGTGAAAAATTAACTGATGGAGCGAATCAGTTAGTGGCAGGAAGTCAAACATTAACTACTAACCTACACTCTTTAGCAGATTCAAGTTTAACATTTTCAAATGGAACGGAGCAGTTTACTAAAGGATTATCCTCTTATGTCTCTGGTGTTGAACAACTTCATCTTGGCTTAGGGAATTTTAATAGTGGTTTAGTTACATATACTGGTGCAGTGAGTCAATTAGATAGCGGATTAGGTCAATTATCTTCTAAAAGCCCTGAATTAGTGAGGGGAATTAATCAATTATATACTGGTGTAGAATCTTATACTGGCGGTGTTTCTAAGCTCAATGCTGGTCTTAATCAATTTTCATCTGGTGTTAGTGCCTATACAAACGGAGTGGGAAATCTTGCAACAGGTGCTAATCAGTTATCTAATCAATCAGCTACACTTCGAATGGGTGTGGAGCAATTAAGTGAAGGTATTCAACAACTTTCTAGCAAGTTAGATGCTTCGTCTGAGCAAAAAGATCAAATTAATCAATTATCTTCTGGTATAAATCAGTTAAATCAAGCCATTCAAAATATTGATGTTGGAGATACAAAACAATTAGATTCTGTTTTATCAAGTATAGTATCTCTTTCTAATCAAATGTTAGAAAGTGCTCAGTCTGATAAAGCGACTACATTAGCAAATATTCAATCAACAGCAGCTTATAAATCATTGACAAGTGAGCAACAAGCTGAGATAAGCGCTTCTGTATCTCAAAATTCGACCGATAGTATTCAATCGGCTCAGTCAATTATAGCTTTAGTACAAGGTTTACAGGGAAGTTTAGAAAACTTACAAAATCAATCTTCAAATCTTTCGACATTAAAAAATCAAGCTAATCAAATATTACCGCTTGCTTCTACTTCTTTGACAGGATTGTCAAGTGTATTAACAGAAATACAGGGAGCAGTGACGAGTAAATTAGTTCCTGCCAGTCAGTCGATTGCATCAGGTGTAAACGCATATACTGCAGGTGTTGATAAAGTTTCTCAGGGGGCAAGTCAACTAAGTGAAAAGAATTCCACCTTGACAGGTAGTTTGGATCAACTAGTTTCAGGCTCAACTAACTTGACACAAAAATCTTCTAAATTGACAGCAGGAGTTGGTCAATTAGTTGAAAAAACTCCAGACTTAGTGTCTGGTATTGAAAAATTATCAACTGGCTCCAGTCAATTGAATCAAAAGAGTCAAGAATTGATAGCAGGAGTTGATAAATTGAAGTCAGGATCTAGCCAACTAGCTGACAAATCCAGTCAGTTAATTTCAGGTGCTTCTCAATTAGAGAATGGAGCTAATAAATTGGCAGATGGATCTGGGAAACTTGCAGAAGGTGGAACAAAGTTAACTTTTGGATTGGGAGGTTTACAGACAGGAGTTGCTTCTTTAGGACAAGGACTAAGTAATGCTAGTGATCAACTCAAATCGGCATCTACGGAATCTCAAAATGCAGAGATTTTGTCAAATCCACTCAGTCTTTCAAAAACAGACAATGACCAAGTTCCTGTAAATGGAATTGCAATGGCTCCTTATATGATATCAGTTGCTCTCTTTGTTGCAGCAATATCAACGAATATGATCTTTGCGAAGCTACCTTCAGGACGTCATCCAGAGAGCCGTTGGGCTTGGTTGAAATCTCGAGCTGAAATAAATGGTATTATAGCTGTTTTGGCAGGAATTTTGGTATATGGAGGAGTTCATCTTATTGGTTTAACTGCTAATCATGAAATGAGAACATTTATTCTCATTATCCTAACAAGTTTAGTATTCATGTCCATGGTGACCACTTTAACAACATGGAATAGCCGTATAGGAGCTTTCTTTTCTCTTATCTTGCTTTTATTACAGTTAGCATCAAGTGCAGGTACTTATCCACTTGCCTTGACAAATGATTTCTTTAGAGCTATTAATCCCTGGTTACCAATGAGTTATTCAGTTTCGGGGTTACGACAAACAATTTCTATGACAGGAAATATTCATCATCAAGTCGTTTTCCTTGTCGTGATACTAGCTCTATTTATTGGTTTAGGTATGCTAGCCTATCAACCTAAGAAAATGGAAGAAGATTAAAAAAATCGACCGATTAATTGGTCGATTTTTTATGCCTTAGATGACTTTCGTCTGTGATTATAGATTCCAAATAGTAAGAGAGAAATAAAGGAACATATTGCTCCAGTAATAAAACCATTGGGAATGAAGGAAAGTGTAATAGTTCCTTTCCCCTTGGGAACATCAACTTTCATAAATCCAGTTTGAGCTTGTTTAATTTCTATTTTCTTACCATCTTGGTAGGCAGACCAACCTTTGTCATAAGGAATGGTAAAAAAAATAGATGTATCTTGTTGGACATCATATGTAGCAAAAACCTTGTTTTTAGAAGTTGATACTGTTACGGGCTGTTCTTTAATTTTTTGAATTGCCTCAGTTAAAGTTTGGGTATCTAAACGATAGAAGGTAGGAGATTCAAATGATACTTGTGAATTTCCAGGGAAACTAACATTGATATTGAAAGTTTTTTTCTCTTTTGTATAGCCTAGATTAAAGAAGGAGAAGGCATTATCAGTTGTAAAAGTTTTCTTTTCTCCATTTACAAGGATGTCAACCTTTTTTTGTTTGTCATTAGAAAAGTGAAGGTTTGTGAAAGAAAGATAAACTTGACTGTTTTCGGGAATCTCAATTTGATACTGGATTGCTGCATCCTCATTTGAAGAACTTGTAACACTGATTAAATCATCAGTATTTTCTGTTTTTTCGTAAGGAATTGGAGAAAAATAATCAAAATCGACGTTAGCAAGTTGATTTAAAAACGAGGCCTGATTATCCAAGGTATGTTCATTGAACTTGACATCATTGTAAACAGATTGACTAGCAAAGGCAATCGGAAGAGAGAATTGATTTTCATATAGGGTAAGATTATCTTTTTGATATACAACTTGGAAACCATACTTATCAATAGGGTTTTCTGAGATATTGTACTGGATACCAAATAAACTATCAGCCAAAATACTATTATTTGCATAGCGGAGATTGAGATTAGTCCCAGAGGATTTAAACCCAAGTTTATCCAAAGTAGAGCTTGCTGAACGATTTCGAACAGATGAAAATTGAGAGATTCCATTGTAGTTGAATTTCATACTGTCATTTCCTGTCTGAGTCTCTAGTTTCTCAGTACGAGTAAATTGATTCCCAATATATGTTGAGAAAGATTCCATAGCTGGGATATCTCGATTATATGCACTTCGAGAAGCAAAGCCCCATTCTTTAGCAATTCCGTCCATTTGAGATGAAGCATTTAAACTTATTTCAACTATTATCAATAAAGAGATTAGAATGGTAAACAGATTCACAGATATAAACTTTTTGATAACTGAAAGGAGTAAAAGCGAATAGACAACCAAAAATTCAAGAGTCAGTAGAATATTCAAATCTGATAAAAAAGAATAATGTGATTTTAGATAGATGGTAGTTAAAAATCCTGTTACTATAAGAAAAAGCGAAACTAAAAAATTCCAGATTTTAATTTCTTTCAGACGATTTAAGACTTCCGCTGCTGTGTAAATTAACAAAGTAGAGAAAATCCAAGAATAGCGATGTAAAAACATATTTGGAGTATGCATACCTTGCCAAAATAAATCAAGAGCTTCTATATAAAAGCTCGCAATTAGAAATGCAAAGAAAATTGCATAGATAAGTTTCACGTGAAACTTAATAGATTTCATCGTAAAAAATAAGATAGTCAAAATAAAGGGAAGTAGTCCAACAAAAATCATTGGGATAGCCCCATACTTTGTTGTATCAAAGGAACCGATGAATTGCTTAGCAAAGATATCAAGATACCAGCTATTTTCAGTTTGAAACTTTGTAATTTCAGTAAATTTTTCCCCATGTGTCTGTAAATCAAATAGAGTAGGAAGAGTCAGAATCAAACTAGCCATACCAGCTAAAAAGGAGGTCACGACAAAATCAAGAACCGATGATTTTCGAGTTTTAAAGTCCCAAGAAATTTGGCATAGATACCAGAAAATAAGAAACAATGCTGTCATATAGCCAAAATAATAATTTTGAATAAATAAAATTGACAGACTTGTAAAGTACAATAGGAATTTCTTTTCAGTGATAAGCAGGTGTAAACCAGTTATAATTAAAGGAATTAAGATAAAAACATCTAGCCAAGTTTTTATCTCTAATTGACTGACAGAGAAACTCATCAGAGCATAGGAAGTAGATAAAGCTAGTTTTAAAGGCTTGGGAATCGATTGAAATAGTTTATTTAAACTAAAGTAAGTTGACAGTCCAATAAATCCAAATTTTAAGAGAGTTGTCAGATAGACAGCATCTGGCATATTAGTTAGATTAAAAAAGTAAACCAGAGGCGCGAGAAAACTACCCAAGTAATAACTAGATAGGGTATAGAAATTCAATCCGAGGCCACTTGTAAAGGTGTAAAACAGACTACCATTTCCATGTAGGATATTTCGTAAAGCTACATCAAAAATAACGTATTGATGAAACCCATCTCCTAATAGTGGAGATGTATCGCTATTCCAGTAGATACCTTGAGATAGATATACTCCTATCATAATGATTATGGGAATGATGAAAGAAACAAAATAGGTCCAATATGTTTTAAAAAATAATTTCATGTTACCTCATAAAATGTTAGAAAACCCAGTTGGTTAACCCAACTGAGTTTTGAAGTTTTATTTAGTCTTTCCAAAGTTCTTTAACTTTTGCTTGTACTTCTGCATTTTCTAGGAATTCATCATATGTTTCATCGATACGGTCAATGACGCCATTTTTAGACAAGACAATGATATGGTTGGCTAGAGTTTGAATAAACTCGTGGTCATGGCTGGCAAAGATGATTGATTCTTTAAAGTTTTTCAATCCATCATTCAAGCTTGAGATAGATTCCAAGTCCAAGTGATTGGTTGGATCATCAAGTACAAGGACATTTGATTTTAAGAGCATGAGTTTTGAAAGCATGACACGGACTTTTTCTCCCCCTGACAAGACGTTTACAGGTTTGTTAACCTCATCTCCAGAGAAGAGCATACGGCCGAGGAAGCCACGTAGGAAAGTATTGTCATCTTCTTCTTTACTTGCGAATTGACGCAACCAGTCAAGGATTGACTCTCCTCCTGCAAAATCTGCCGAGTTATCTTTTGGCAAGTAAGAACGGCTAGTAGTAACTCCCCACTTGACAGTTCCTTCATAGTCAATGTCTCCCATGATTGCACGAATTAATGCAGTCGTTTGGATGTCATTTTGCCCAATAAGCGCTGTCTTATCACCTGGACGTAAGATAAAGCTGATATTATCTAAAATAGTCTCACCATCAATCTTTACAGTTAGATTTTCTACTGTCAAGAGATCATTACCAATCTCACGTTCCGCTTTAAAGTTGATAAATGGATATTTACGACTAGATGGTACAATTTCTTCAAGTTCAATCTTATCAAGCATTTTCTTACGTGATGTTGCTTGTCTTGATTTAGAAGCATTAGCAGAGAAACGAGCGACGAACTCTTGTAATTGCTTAATTTTTTCTTCTGCTTTAGCATTACGGTCTGCTAGCAATTTAGCAGCGAGCTCAGAAGATTCCTTCCAGAAGTCGTAGTTTCCGACATAGAGTTTGATTTTTCCAAAGTCAAGGTCGGCCATGTGAGTACATACTTTATTTAAGAAGTGACGGTCGTGGGATACTACGATAACTGTGTTATCAAAGTCAATCAAGAAGTCTTCTAACCAAGTAATAGATTGGATGTCTAAACCGTTGGTAGGTTCGTCCAAAAGAAGAACATCTGGTTTACCAAAAAGTGCTTTGGCGAGGAGAACTTTTACTTTTTCACCGTTGGCCAATTCGCTCATGTTTTGATAGTGCAATTCTTCTGGAATGTTTAGGTTTTGAAGTAGTTGAGAGGCTTCACTTTCTGCTTCCCAGCCCCCAAGCTCAGCAAACTCTCCTTCGAGTTCGGCAGCACGCACTCCATCCTCATCTGAGAAATCTTCTTTCATGTAGATAGTATCTTTCTCTTTCATGATACTATAAAGTTTTTCATTTCCCATGATAACGACATCAATGGCACGTTCGTCTTCATAGTCAAAGTGATTTTGACGAAGAACAGAGAGACGTTCATCTGGACCAAGAGAGATGTGACCAGTAGTAGGTTCGATATCTCCGGCTAAAATTTTTAAAAAGGTAGATTTTCCGGCACCATTAGCACCAATTAATCCGTAAGTATTTCCTTCTGTAAATTTGATATTGACATCATCAAAAAGTTTGCGATCACTAAAACGTAGTGAAACATCAGATACTGTAAGCAATGTTTTTCTCCTATATGTGTAATATATTTATTCTACTAGAAAATACGGAAATATTCAAATTTTTATCTGTCAATTTTATGTAAATTATATTTACAGCATACTTTACACAAATCCGTAAATAGCAAGGCTGATTTATTTTGATAAATTACGGTTATTTCATTAAAAAAATGCTATAATTGAAGGGACTATATCGAAGGAGAACAAAATGACTAAACCCATTATTTTAACAGGAGACCGTCCAACAGGAAAATTGCATATTGGACATTATGTTGGAAGTCTCAAAAATCGAGTATTCTTACAGGAAGAGGATAAGTATGATATGTTTGTGTTCTTGGCTGACCAACAAGCTTTGACAGATCATGCTAAAGACCCTCAAACCATTGTAGAGTCTATCGGAAATGTAGCTTTGGATTACCTTGCAGTTGGATTGGATCCAAGTAAATCAACTATCTTTATTCAAAGTCAAATTCCAGAATTAGCTGAGTTGTCTATGTATTATATGAATTTAGTGTCATTAGCACGTTTGGAGCGCAATCCAACTGTCAAGACAGAAATTGCTCAGAAGGGATTTGGAGAAAGCATTCCGACAGGATTTTTGGTTTATCCAATTGCACAAGCAGCTGACATCACAGCCTTTAAGGCCAACTATGTTCCTGTTGGGACAGATCAGAAACCAATGATTGAGCAGACTCGTGAAATTGTTCGTTCTTTTAACAATGCATATAACTGTGATATCTTGGTAGAACCGGAAGGTATTTATCCAGAAAATGAGAGAGCAGGGCGTTTGCCTGGTTTAGATGGAAATGCTAAAATGTCTAAATCACTCAATAATGGTATTTATTTAGCTGATGATGCGGATACTTTGCGTAAAAAAGTAATGAGTATGTATACAGATCCAGATCATATCCGCGTTGAGGATCCAGGTAAAATTGAAGGAAATATGGTTTTCCATTATCTAGATGTTTTTGGTCGTCCAGAAGATGCTCAAGAAATTGCTGACATGAAAGAACATTACCAACGAGGTGGTCTTGGTGATGTGAAGACCAAGCGTTATCTACTTGAAATATTAGAACGTGAACTGGGTCCTATTCGTGAGCGCCGTATCGAATTTGCTAAGGATATGGGAGAAGTTTATAATATGCTTCAAAAAGGTAGTGAAAGAGCGCGTGAAGTTGCAGGTCAGACCCTATCTGAGGTTAAAGGAGCAATGGGACTTCATTACTTTAACTAGGCTTATTTTACAAGAAACTATCATTTCTATCTCGAAGAAAAGATAGTTTTTTATTTACCCCTGTAACATTTGACAAATTTTTATAGAATGGTATGATAGATACAATATAAAAAGAGTCAAGCTCAAAAAGAAAGAAAAGAGGAAACTTCGAATGTCTAATTGGGACACTAAATTTTTGAAAAAAGGTTTTACCTTTGATGATGTATTGCTTATTCCAGCTGAAAGTCATGTGTTGCCTAATGATGCAGATTTAACAACTAAATTGGCAGATAATTTGACTTTAAATATCCCAATTATTACCGCTGCCATGGACACAGTAACAGAGAGTCAAATGGCTATTGCTATTGCTCGTGCAGGTGGTCTCGGAGTTATCCATAAAAACATGTCAATTGCTCAACAAGCAGACGAGGTTCGCAAGGTAAAACGTTCTGAAAATGGAGTTATTATTGATCCGTTTTTCTTGACGCCTGAACATACAATTGCTGAAGCAGATGAGCTTATGGGTCGTTACCGTATCAGTGGTGTTCCAGTTGTTGAAACACTTGAAAATCGTAAATTAGTTGGTATTTTAACAAACCGAGATCTTCGTTTTATTTCAGATTATAACCAACCAATTTCAAACCATATGACTAGTGAAGACCTTGTTACTGCTCCTGTGGGTACAGATCTTGCAACAGCTGAGAGTATTCTTCAAGAACACCGTATTGAAAAACTTCCTTTGGTAGATGAAGAAGGTCGTCTTTCTGGTTTGATTACTATTAAAGATATTGAAAAAGTTATTGAGTTTCCAAATGCTGCTAAAGATGAGTTTGGTCGTCTTCTAGTTGCAGGTGCAGTAGGTGTTACTTCAGATACCTTTGAACGTGCAGAGGCTCTTTTTGAGGCAGGAGCAGATGCGATTGTTATTGATACTGCACATGGTCATTCTGCAGGTGTCTTGCGTAAAATTGCTGAGATTCGTGCTCACTTCCCAGATCGTACTTTGATTGCTGGAAATATTGCTACTGCTGAGGGAGCGCGCGCACTTTACGAAGCAGGTGTAGACGTTGTCAAGGTTGGTATTGGACCAGGTTCTATCTGTACTACTCGTGTAATTGCAGGTGTTGGTGTTCCACAAGTAACAGCTATCTATGATGCTGCAGCTGTTGCGCGTGAATATGGAAAAACAATCATTGCTGACGGTGGAATCAAGTATTCGGGAGATATTGTAAAAGCTCTTGCTGCTGGTGGAAATGCAGTTATGCTTGGATCAATGTTTGCTGGAACTGATGAAGCTCCAGGAGAAACTGAAATCTTCCAAGGACGTAAGTTCAAGACTTACCGTGGTATGGGATCAATTGCAGCAATGAAGAAAGGTTCAAGCGATCGTTACTTCCAAGGTTCTGTCAATGAAGCAAATAAACTTGTTCCAGAAGGAATTGAAGGTCGTGTTGCTTATAAAGGAGCGGCAGCTGATATCGTTTTCCAAATGATTGGCGGTATCCGATCTGGTATGGGTTACTGTGGTGCGGCTAACCTTAAAGAATTACATGATAACGCTCAATTTATTGAAATGTCTGGTGCTGGTTTGAAAGAAAGCCACCCTCATGATGTACAAATTACTAATGAGGCACCAAATTATTCTATGTAAAAGAAATAAAAAGAACTCCTGCAAAAACAGGAGTTCTTTTACAATATTGTCAAGTTTTATTTACAACAACTTTACCATCTTGAATAGTGAAAATACTTAGATTTTCTGGTAGATTTTGAAGATGATCTATGCTTGTTGTTGTGATAAAGGTTTGGATTGAATGAGAAATCGTTTCTAATAATTTTAGTTGTCTAGTGTTGTCAAGTTCGCTCATAACATCGTCAAGCAGCAATATTGGAGATTCTGTAGTAATGCTTTCCATTAACTCGATTTCTGCTAATTTTATTGAGAGGACGAGACTACGATGTTGGCCTTGACTTCCGAAACTAGCATCCATTCCATTTATATAAAAAGAAATGTCATCTCGATGAGGACCGACACCAGTATTCTTTTTAAATAAATCTCTGGATCTACTTTTTTCTAAAGCGATTTTGAAAGATTCGGATAAGTTTTCTTTGTCAGTTATCTTGACAGAAGATTGATAGGCTATTGACAACTCTTCAATCTGATTAGAGAGTTCAAAATGTTTCTTACGGCCAAAATATTCTAGTTTTTTTATAAAATCTAAGCGGTGATTCATCACACGACATCCATAATCGACTAGCTGATCATCTAGTACTGAAAGGAAGGTTTCATCTATTGTTTGAGTTGATTTTAGATAGGTATTTCTTTGTTTAAGGATGTGGTTATAATTGGTTAAATCTGATAAATAGATTGGCTTAATTTGTCCAAGCTCCATATCAATAAATTTTCGTCGAATTGAAGGTGCTCCTTTAATTAGTTGTAAATCTTCAGGAGCAAATAAGACAACATTCATGTGTCCGACATAATCTGAAAGTCGTGCCTGTTTTAAGTGATTCACTTTTGTCACACGCCCTTTTTGTGTTAGTTCGATTTCGAGAGGAATGGATCCAGTTTTTTTCTGAACAAGACCTGAAAGATGAAGCTGTTCCTCATCAAAATGAATGAGATTTTTATCTGTTCGAGTTCGATGACTGCGTGTTAAGGCTAAAAAATAGATAGCCTCTAACATATTTGTTTTACCTTGTGCATTGCGTCCTAAAAAGACATTTAATTTAGGATTAAAGTCTATTTTCGTCTCTTTGTAGTTACGAAAAGTTTTGAGAGATAGGTGTTGTAGCCACATGATTATCTACCAGGGAATCGTGGAGCTTGTTTTCTTTTTGGTGATGAAGTAGGTTTAGAGTTGTCTTTTTTTACTCCCTTATTCATCTCCTTGACAAGTTTAGCGATTCGTTCTTTTTCAACTTTATCATCTTGGTATTCATCCTGTTCTTCAGAAGTAGGTTGTGTCAACAAGATGTCAATATTCATGTCAGGGATGTCAACTTTATCACCAATACGAAGTTTTTTACCACGACGATTCTCTAATTCCCCATTAAAGTAAACAGAATGTTCAGAGAGAAATGATTTGATAGCTCCTCCGCTATGTGTAATTCCAAGTTCTTTGAGTAGTGCTTGGAGGGTAATAAATTCTTCAAATAATTTGTATTCCATAATTCACCTCAATCTTTGGTATTATACCATATTTTCCTAAAAATAGTGAGAGAAACAAGGAATAATGTAAGCGATTTTTATTTCAAAAGTGTTACAGAGAACAAGAAAATTTCAGTTTTTCGTGATATAATAGAAGTCTGTATATAAGGAGGTAAATCATGGAGTTAGTGCATGGAATTTCAACACATTTTATCCAATCAAAAAAGTTTAAAACGAACAAAATCGCCGTGCGTTTTGCCGCTCCATTATCCCTCGATACGATTGCAGGTCGCATGTTGAGTGCGAGTATGCTAGAGACTGCTAATCAGATGTATCCCACTTCTCAAGATTTGAGAAGACATTTGGCCAGTCTATACGGTACAGATATGTCAACCAATTGTTTCAGAAGAGGGCAAAGTCATATTGTAGAATTGACATTTACCTATGTTCGTGATGAGTTTTTAAGTAGGAAAAATGTGCTAACTTCTCAGGTTTTGGAACTAGTAAAAGAGACTCTTTTCTCACCCATAGTAGTTGATAATGGGTTTGATCCGGCCTTATTTGAAATTGAGAAAAAACAATTGCTAGCAAGTTTAGCAGCTGATATGGATGATTCTTTTTATTTCGCACATAAAGAATTAGATAAATTGTTTTTTTATGATGAACGTCTCAAATTGGAATATAGTGATTTACGAAATCGTATTTTAGCTGAAACTCCACAAAGTTCTTATTCTTGTTTCCAAGAATTTTTGGCCAATGATCGAATAGATTTCTTTTTCCTAGGTGATTTTAATGAGGTTGAAATTCAAAATGTATTAGAATCATTTAACTTTAAAGGTCGAAAAGGAGATGTGAAGGTTCAGTATTGTCAACCTTATTCCAATATCCTACAAGAAGGTATGGTTCGGAAAAATGTGGGACAATCCATTTTGGAATTAGGTTATCATTGCCCTTCTGAATATGGTGATGAGCAACATTTACCCATGATTGTAATGAATGGTTTACTTGGTGGATTTGCTCACTCTAAACTATTTACAAATGTCCGTGAAAATGCTGGATTGGCTTATACTATTTCAAGTCAGCTCGATTTATTTAGTGGATTCTTGAGGATATATGCTGGTATTGATCGAGAAAATCGGAACCAGGCTCGTAAAATGATGAATAATCAACTGCTTGATTTAAAAAAAGGTTATTTTACAGAGCTTGAGCTAGAGCAGACCAAGAAAATGATTCGTCGGTCTTTGTTGCTTTCTCAAGATAATCAATCTTCATTGATTGAACGTGCTTATCAAAATGCCTTACTTGGAAAATCTTCAGCAGAATTTAAAGGTTGGATTGCAAAACTTGAGCAAGTTGACAAAGATGCTATTTGTAGAGCAGCTAGTAATGTGAAATTACAAGCAATTTACTTTATGGAAGGAATAGAATGACAAAGGTTGTTTTTGAAGAAAAGTACTATCCAGCTGTAAAAGAAATGGTTTATCGAACTCGTTTGTCCAACGGATTGACAGTTGCTCTTTTGCCTAAAAAGGAATTTAAAGAGGTTTACGGGAGTGTAACTGTACAGTTTGGTTCGGTAGATACGCTTGTAACAGAAGTTGACGGATATGTAAAAGAATATCCTGCGGGAATTGCTCATTTTCTTGAACATAAATTATTTGAGAGAGAAGATGCTAGCGATTTGATGTCGGCTTTTACGAGTCTAGGTGCAGATAGTAATGCCTTTACAAGCTTTACAAAAACAAGTTATCTTTTTTCAGCAACGGATCATTTTTTAGAAAATTTGGACTTACTTGATGAATTGGTAACATCAGCACAATTTACTGAAGATTCTATTTTAAGGGAGCAGGATATTATACAGCAAGAACGAGAAATGTATCAAGATGATCCAGATTCGTGTTTATTCTTTTCAACTTTAGCGAATTTGTATCCTGGTACACCTTTAGCAACTGATATAGTTGGAAGTGAGGAGTC
The DNA here is from genome assembly GCF_027497875.1 of Streptococcus sp. SM3. The sequence goes on from NZ_JAJNSA010000002.1 coordinate 33,783, forward strand.
AATTTCCCAAATCAATCTAACTAATTTGCAAGAAAATTTTACAAGATTTTACAAACCTGTAAACATGTCTCTGTTTTTCGTTGGTAATTTTGATGTGGAACGAGTACAGGACTATTTTGAAAGCAAAGAACTGAAAGATTTAGATGTTCAGGAAGTAGTAAGAGAAAAGCTTGTTTTACAAGATGTAAAGCAAACAGACAGTATGAGAATGGAAGTGTCTTCTCCCAAACTAGCGATTGGTATTAGAGGTAAGCAAGAAGTTGCTGAAGCGGATTGCTATCGATATCATATTTTATTAAAATTATTGTTTGCAATGATGTTTGGTTGGACTTCGGATCGTTTTCAGAAATTATATGAATCAGGTAAAATTGATGCGTCCTTATCTCTGGAAGTTGAAGTAACAAGTCGCTTTCATTTTGTTATGTTGACAATGGATACAAAAGAGCCAGTTGCTTTATCTCATCAGTTTAGGAAGGCTATTCGTAATTTTACAAAGGATTCAGATATTACAGAGGATCATTTAGATATTATAAAAAGAGAAATGTTTGGAGAATTTTTCAGTAGCATGAACTCTCTTGAATTTATTGCAATGCAATATGATGCTTTTGGACAAGGTGAGACAATCTTTGATTTGCCGAAAATTTTACAGGAAATTACTTTAGAGGATGTCCTTGATGCTGGACATCATTTAATAGATGATGGTGACATAGTTGATTTTACAATATTCCCATCGTAGAAACCTATCATAATCGATACTAGAAAGAAGGAATGACAAGTATGAGGAAAAAAACAATTGGTGAGGTTTTACGTTTAGCTAGAACCAACCAAGGGTTGACTTTAGAAGAATTACATAAAAAAACAGAAATTCAGTTGGATATGTTGGAAGCAATGGAAGCTGATGATTTTGATCAACTTCCTAGTCCATTTTATACTCGTTCTTTTTTGAGAAAGTATGCGTGGGCAGTTGAACTTGATGAGAGAATTGTCTTGGATGCTTATGATTCTGGGAGCATGATTACTTATGAGGAAGTAGATGTTGATGAAGAGGAGTTGACAGGTAGGAGACGTTCAAGTAAGAAAAATAAGACATCATTTTTACCTTTATTTTATTTTATACTCTTTGCCCTATCGATTGTCATTTTTGTGACTTATTATGTTTGGAATTATATTCAGACTCAACCGGAGCGTTCATCTGCGTCTAGTTATAGTGTAGTCCAAGCAACAAGCTCGACTAGTTCTGCAACTCCATCTTCAACTAGTAGTGGTTCATCAAGTAGCTCTTCGAATATTGAACCAGTTATAAGTGTATCAGGTGAAGGAAATTATGTAGAAATCGCTTATAAAACAAGTAAGGAAACCGCAAAATTGCAATTATCGGTTTCAGATGCTAGAAGTTGGGTTAGTGTTTCAGAAAGTGAGCTTGAGGGTGGTGTGACCTTATCACCGGATAATAAAAGTGCAGAAACAACAGTTTCAACAAAAAATCCTGTGACCATTACTTTAGGTGTTGTCAAAGGTGTTGCTTTAACAGTAGATAATCAGACTGTCGATTTATCGAAATTAACAGCTCAAACTGGACAAATAACTGTAACCTTTACTAGAAATTAAGGAAAAACGAATGAAAAAAGAACAAATTCCCAATCTCTTGACAATAGGTCGAATTCTCTTTATACCTATTTTTATCTTTATTTTAACGATAGGAAATTCGCTAGAAAGTCATATAGTAGCAGCTATTATATTTGCTATTGCCAGTATTACCGACTATTTAGATGGATATTTAGCTCGTAAATGGAATGTGGTCAGTAATTTTGGCAAATTTGCAGATCCTATGGCGGATAAGTTACTAGTTATGTCTGCTTTTATTATGCTGATTGAGTTAGGTATGGCTCCAGCTTGGATTGTTGCAGTGATCATCTGTCGTGAGTTGGCTGTGACAGGTTTAAGGCTTTTATTGGTTGAAACTGGTGGGACAGTTTTAGCAGCAGCAATGCCTGGAAAAATTAAAACTTTCAGCCAGATGTTTGCGATTATTTTCTTGCTATTACATTGGATTTTTCTTGGTCAAATTCTACTTTATGTAGCCTTGTTTTTCACTATCTACTCTGGCTATGATTATTTCAAGGGTAGTGCCTATGTATTTAAAGGGACATTTGGTTCGAAATGAAATCAGTAGTTGATGTAAAAAATCTTTCTTTTCGTTATAAGGAAAGTCAGGAATACTATGATGTGAAGGATATTACGTTTCACGTGAAACGTGGAGAATGGCTTTCGATTGTAGGGCATAATGGTAGTGGTAAATCAACGACGGTTCGCTTAATTGATGGCTTACTGGAAGCAGAATCCGGAGAGATTGTAATTGATGACCAACGGCTGACTGAGGAAAATGTTTGGAATATACGTCGTCAAATCGGTATGGTTTTTCAAAATCCAGACAATCAATTTGTTGGAGCGACTGTTGAAGATGATGTTGCCTTTGGTTTGGAAAATCAGGGACTTTCTCGTCAAGAAATGAAAAAGAGAGTGGAAGAAGCTCTGGATTTGGTTGGCATGTTGGACTTTAAAAAGAGAGAACCAGCGCGTCTATCAGGTGGCCAAAAGCAACGTGTGGCTATTGCTGGTGTTGTAGCCCTAAGACCAGCTATTTTAATCTTAGATGAAGCAACGAGTATGTTGGATCCTGAGGGACGTAGAGAACTAATTGAGACAGTAAAAGGAATTCGAAAAGACTATGATATGACGGTCATTTCCATTACACATGATTTGGAAGAAGTTGCCATGAGTGATCGTGTGTTGATCATGAAAAAAGGGTCAATTGAATCAACTAGTAGTCCAAGGGAGCTTTTCTCTCGAAATGATTTGGATCAAATTGGATTAGACGATCCTTTTGCTAATCAATTAAAATATTCTTTGAGCCAGAATGGCTATGATTTGCCTGAAAATTATTTGACAGAAAGTGAGCTAGAGGATAAGCTATGGGAATTGCTCTAGAAAATGTGAGTTTTACGTATCAAGAAGGGACTCCCTTAGCCTCAACAGCTTTGTCGGATGTTTCCTTGACGATTGAAGATGGTTCTTATACGGCTTTAATTGGGCACACAGGTAGCGGCAAATCGACTATTTTACAACTTTTAAATGGTTTATTGGTGCCAAGTCAAGGAAGTGTACGAGTTTTTGATACCTTAATCACCTCGACTTCTAAAAACAAAGATATTCGTCAAATTAGAAAACAGGTTGGCTTGGTATTTCAGTTTGCTGAAAATCAGATCTTTGAAGAAACGGTTTTGAAAGATGTTGCTTTTGGACCGCAAAATTTTGGAGTTTCTGAAGAAGATGCGGAGCAGATTGCGCGTGAGAAACTGGCTCTGGTTGGAATTGATGAATCACTTTATAATCGTAGTCCGTTTGAGCTGTCAGGTGGCCAAATGAGGCGTGTCGCTATTGCAGGCATACTTGCCATGGAACCAGCCATATTAGTCTTAGATGAGCCCACAGCAGGCCTGGATCCCTTGGGAAGAAAAGAGCTGATGAATTTGTTCAAAAAACTCCACCAGTCAGGGATGACCATTGTCTTGGTAACGCATTTGATGGATGATGTTGCTGAATATGCAAATCAAGTCTATGTGATGGAAAAGGGACGTTTAGTTAAGGGGGGTAAACCAAGTGATGTCTTTCAAGATGTTGTCTTTATGGAAGAAGTTCAGTTGGGAGTACCTAAAATTACAGCCTTTTGTAAACGATTGACTGATAGAGGCGTGTCATTTAAACGATTACCGATTAAGATAGAGGAGTTCAAGGAGTCGCTAAATGGATAGTATGATTTTGGGGCGTTATATCCCAGGGAATTCGATTGTTCATCGATTGGATCCACGTAGCAAATTACTGGCTATGATGCTACTGATTTTGATCGTTTTTTGGGCTAATAATCCCTTAACGAATCTAATTCTTTTTATAGCGACAGGGATTTTTATTGCCTTGTCAGGAGTATCTCTTTCATTTTTTATTCAGGGCTTGAAGTCTATGTTTTTCTTGATTGCCTTCACAACTATTTTTCAACTGTTTTTCATTTCTAATGGGAATGTTTTATTTGAGTTTTCGTTTGTGAAAATCACAGATTATGCTTTGCAACAAGCTGGGATTATTTTTTGTCGCTTTGTATTAATTATTTTCTTTTCAACTTTGTTAACTTTAACTACCATGCCCTTAAGTTTGGCATCAGCTGTCGAAGCTTTGTTAGCGCCTTTAAAGCGTGTGAAAGTTCCAGTTCATGAAATTGGTTTGATGCTGTCTATGAGTTTGCGTTTTGTCCCAACCTTGATGGATGATACGACGCGGATTATGAATGCACAGAAAGCGCGTGGAGTGGATTTTGGTGAAGGAAGCATTGTTCAAAAGGTGAAGGCTATGATTCCCATTTTGATTCCTCTTTTTGCGACAAGTTTAAAACGTGCGGATTCCTTGGCTATTGCTATGGAAGCGCGTGGTTATCAGGGGGGAAAAGGCAGAAGTCAATACCGACAACTGAAATGGACACGAAAGGATACGCTGACCATTCTTGTTATTATCGTACTTGGTTGTTGCTTATTTTTCTTAAAATCTTAGTAGCTTTCAGGAATTCATAAAAAATTACTGTAACAGTTTTTGATATAAAGGTAGGGATATGAACCGTTTTAAAAAATCAAAATATGTCATTATTGTTTTTGTCATTGTTCTGCTTGTGTCAGCTCTCTTAGCGACGACTTATTCAAGTACAATTGTGACAAAATTAGGAGATGGAATCTCATTGGTTGATAGAGTTGTTCAAAAACCTTTTCAGTGGTTTGATTCTGTCAAATCAGATTTGGCTCATTTGACACGAACATATGATGAAAATGAAAGTTTGAAGAAACAGATTTACCAATTAGAAGTTAAATCAAATGAGGCGGAAAGTTTAAAGACGGAAAATGAACAACTGCGCCAATTGCTTGATATGAAGTCCAAGTTGCAAGCCACAAAGACTTTGGCAGCAGATGTTATTATGCGTTCTCCGGTATCTTGGAAGCAGGAGTTGACCTTAGATGCAGGTAAATCAAAAGGGGCTTCTGAGAATATGTTAGCAATTGCAAATGGTGGCTTGATTGGGAGTGTCTCAAAAGTAGAGGAGAACTCTACTATGGTCAACCTTTTGACAAATACGGAAAATGCTGATAAGATTTCTGTTAAAATTCAACATGGTTCTACTACAATTTATGGGATTATTGTTGGCTATAACAAAGAAAATGAAGTTCTTAAAATTAGCCAATTAAATAGTAATAGCGATATTAGTGCGGGAGATAAGGTGACAACTGGTGGATTAGGAAACTTTAATGTTGCTGATATTCCTGTTGGTGAAGTGGTTGCCACAACGCATAGTACGGACTATTTGACACGAGAAGTAACTGTTAAATTGAGTGCAGATACTCATAATGTGAGTGTGATAGAATTAGTGGGGAATTCATAATGAGACAGTTGAAGCGAGTTGGAGTATTTTTATTGCTTCCTTTCTTTGTTCTAATTGATGCCCATATTAGTCAGCTTTTGGGCTCATTATTTCCCCATGTACAGTTGGCTAGTCATTTTCTATTTTTGTTTCTCTTATTTGAGACGATTGAAGTATCAGAGTACTTCTACTTAGCTTATTGTTTTGTAGTGGGTTTGGTCTATGACATCTACTTTTTCCACTTGATAGGGATTGCGACTTTGTTATTCGTCTTATTGGGGGCATTTCTCCATAAATTTAATAGCGTTATTTTATTGAATCGTTGGACGAGAATGTTGGCAATTATTGTCATGACTTTTCTATTTGAGATGGGAGCTTATATACTTGCAATAGTGGTAGGTTTAACTGTGGATAGTATGTCTTTATTTATAGTCTATAGTTTAGTACCATCAATGATTTTGAACCTTATATGGATGATTATTTTTCAGTTTATTTTTGAAAAGATTTACCTATAAGAAAGAAATAAAAATGTAACAAAGGCGTAATATTCATTAGGCCTTTTTTTGGTATACTAGTAATGTCTTTAAAAGAAGGAGTATCTACGAAATATGAAGAAAAAAATCTTAGCGTCACTTTTACTAAGTACAGTAATGGTTTCTCAAGCAGCTGTTTTAACAACTGCGCATGCAGAAACTACTGATGACAAAATTGCTGCTCAAGATAATAAAATTAGTAACTTAACAGCACAACAACAAGAAGCCCAAAAACAAGTTGATCAAGTTCAGGAGCAAGTATCTGCTATTCAAACAGAGCAATCAAACTTGCAATCTGAAAATGATAGACTACAAGAAGAATCTAAAAAGCTTGAGGGTGAAATTACAGAACTTTCTAAGAATATTGTATCTCGCAATGATTCATTACAAAAACAAGCTCGTAGTGCTCAAACAAATGGAGCTGCAACAAATTACATTAATACAATTGTAAACTCAAAATCAATTACAGAAGCTATTTCACGTGTTGCTGCAATGAGTGAAATCGTATCTGCAAACAACAAAATGTTGGAACAACAAAAAGCAGATAAAAAAGCTATTTCTGAAAAACAAGTAGCAAACAATGATGCAATTAATACAGTTATTGCAAATCAGCAAAAACTAGCTGATGATGCTCAATCATTAACTACAAAACAAGCTGAGTTGAAAGCTGCAGAATTGAATCTTGCTGCTGAAAAGGCTACTGCAGAAGATGAAAAAGCAAGTTTACTTGAGAAAAAAGCTGCAGCAGAAGCAGAAGCTAAAGCAGCTGCAGAAGCAGAAGCAGCTTATAAAGCTAAACAAGCAAGTCAACAACAAAAAGTCGTTGCTTCTGGGAATACAACTTTTACAGCAGAAGTTCAAGCAGTATCAACTACTTCTTCGTCATCTAGTTCGTCTGAATCATCTTCAAGTAGTGCTTCAGCGGAATCAACAAGCTATACTCCTGCACCAGTGAAACAACATCCGACATACAGTACAAATGCATCAAGCTATCCTGTAGGTCAATGTACATGGGGAGTAAAAACTTTAGCACCATGGGCTGGTGATTACTGGGGTAATGGCGGTCAATGGGCTGCAAGTGCAGCAGCTGCAGGTTTCCGTACAGGTTCTACACCACAAGTTGGCGCGATTGCATGTTGGGATGATGGAGGATACGGTCACGTAGCAGTTGTTACAGCAGTTGAATCATCAACTCGTATTCAAGTTTCTGAGTGTAACTATGATGGTAGTGGAACTCAACCAATCGGAAATTATCGTGGATGGTTTAATCCGACAGCATCAAGAGGTACTGTAAGATACATTTATCCAAACTAATATACTGATTATTACTATACAAAGGGTGAGATCTTATTAATCTCACCCTTTGTATAGTGCTGGAAAAATTAATTTCATTATATAATTACTTGAACTTATTTTCTATTTTTATAATTATTTAATTAAAGTAAAATGAAACGTAGAGATATAGTACGAGTGTAGCATGTTAATAAAAAATGGTTTCTAAGGGAGTCGGTGTTGAAGTTATGTTTAGGTATAAAATAAATGTTGATGCTAAAGAGTGGGATTTATTTTTAGAAAATCATCCTCAAGGAAATTTATTGCAGAGTAGTGATTGGTCCAAGATAAAGGATACTTGGGGGAACGAGAGAGTTGGCTTTTATAAAGATAATCAATTAGTTGGAGTAGCAAATATCTTAATTCAGCCGCTACCATTAGGACTTTCTATGTTTTATATTCCACGAGGTCCAGTAATTGACTATGAAGATAAAGAACTTCTAAAATTTGTTCTTTTAACGTTGAAAAAACTTGCTAAAAAAAGCCATGCAATAATGGTTAAATTTGACCCAAGTTTATTTATAAGTAGAGGTCTTATTGACCAAGAAACTGTCCAAAATTCTATGACTTTAGCAATTGTCGAAGAACTGAAAAAAAATAAAGTTTATTGGACAGGCTTAACAAAGGATATGGCAGAAAATATACAACCACGTTTTCAAGCTAATATTCATAAAGAAAATTTCTCACTGGATCAACTTTCTAAGTCTACTAGACAGGCCATCCGAACTGCAAGAAATAAAGGATTAGAAGTAAAATTTGGTGGACTTGATTTATTAGATGACTTTTCATTTTTAATGAAGAAAACAGAGTCTCGTAAGAATATCAGTTTACGAGGCAAAGATTATTATCAGAAGTTACTGGATACTTATCCTGATCACTCCTTTATCACACTGAGCTTTTTAAATCTACCTAATAGACTGAAAGAAGTTGAGCAACAATTCGAAAAGAATCTAAAAACAGAGCAGAAGTTTACAGATAAAACGAAAGAAGGTAAAATAAAAGAGAATCAGCAAGAGAGAAAACGATTAAAGGAAGAAATTTCTTTTCTTAAGAACCATATTGACAGAGGGGATAGTATTGTCCCATTGTCTGGTACTTTAACTATCGAATTTGGGAAAACTTCTGAGAACTTATATGCTGGAATGAATGAAGAATTTAGACACTATCAACCTGCTATTCCTACATGGTTTGAGACAGCACAACATTCTTTTGAACGAGGGGCTGAGACTCATAATATGGGTGGAATTGAAAACAATTTAGAGGGTGGGTTAATGAGCTTTAAATCCAAGTTTAATCCTACTATCGAGGAATTTGCTGGTGAGTTTAATTATCCAACTAGTTCATTATATTTTTTGTTTAATCTAGCTTATAAAATTCGTAAGAAACTTAGAAGTAGATAAGACAAACTAATTATTTTGCCACTATATTAAATTTAAAAAAATTTAGCTATTAGAGCATCCCAGCAGTATATGTTGGGATGCTTTAAATTTAGAGTTTTTATTAGTAATTTAATGCTAAATTCCCAAACTAATTTCCACTTTGGCCTTCCAAGTGGAAGTTACTTTGAGAAGTTGGCAGAAATTATCTACTTTAAAAATCTACTAAAATAGCTTGAAAATATTGAAAAAGTATGGTAGAATGAAACTTGTCGTGTGAACGATAATACTCATTCTTGATGAATTGTGAAACAGTTGCCCTTGGGTCGTTTTGCGAGTTGAAGTCAAGAAGAGGAAAAAAACAAAAAGGAGAAATACTCATGGCAGTAATTTCAATGAAACAACTTCTTGAGGCTGGTGTACACTTTGGTCACCAAACTCGTCGCTGGAACCCTAAGATGGCTAAGTACATCTTCACTGAGCGTAACGGAATCCACGTTATTGACTTGCAACAAACTGTAAAATACGCAGACCAAGCATACGATTTCATGCGTGATGCAGCAGCTAACGATGCAGTTGTATTGTTCGTTGGTACTAAGAAACAAGCAGCTGATGCAGTTGCTGAAGAAGCAGTACGTTCAGGTCAATACTTCATCAACCACCGTTGGTTGGGTGGAACTCTTACAAACTGGGGAACAATCCAAAAACGTATCGCTCGTTTGAAAGAAATCAAACGTATGGAAGAAGATGGAACTTTTGAAGTTCTTCCTAAGAAAGAAGTTGCACTTCTTAACAAACAACGTGCACGTCTTGAAAAATTCTTGGGTGGTATCGAAGATATGCCTCGTATCCCAGATGTGATGTACGTAGTTGACCCACATAAAGAGCAAATCGCTGTTAAAGAAGCTAAAAAATTGGGAATCCCAGTTGTAGCGATGGTTGATACAAATACTGATCCAGATGATATCGATGTAATCATCCCAGCTAACGATGACGCTATCCGCGCTGTTAAATTGATTACAGCTAAATTGGCTGACGCTATCATCGAAGGACGTCAAGGTGAAGATGCAGTAGCGGTTGAAGCAGAGTTTGCAGCTTCAGAAGCTCAAGCAGATTCAATCGAAGAAATCGTTGAAGTTGTAGAAGGCGACAACGCTTAATTTATATAAATAGTATTACCTAGGAGGGCGGGGCTTAGCCCGGCTCTCCTATTTTTAAAAAATATAGGAGAATCAAAATGGCAGAAATTACAGCTAAACTTGTAAAAGAGTTGCGTGAAAAATCTGGTGCCGGTGTTATGGACGCTAAAAAAGCGCTTGTAGAAACAGACGGTGACATCGAAAAAGCGATTGAATTGCTTCGTGAAAAAGGTATGGCTAAGGCAGCTAAGAAAGCTGACCGTGTTGCTGCAGAAGGTTTGACTGGTGTTTATGTTAACGGTAATGTTGCAGCAGTTATTGAAGTAAACGCTGAAACTGACTTCGTTGCGAAAAACGCTCAATTCGTTGAATTGGTAAATACTACAGCTAAAGTTATTGCTGAAGGAAAGCCTGCTAATAATGAAGAAGCACTTGCTTTGACAATGCCTTCAGGTGAAACTCTTGAAGCTGCATACGTATCTGCAACAGCAACTATCGGAGAAAAAATCTCATTCCGTCGCTTTGCATTGATTGAAAAAACAGATGCACAACACTTTGGTGCTTACCAACATAATGGTGGACGTATCGGTGTTATTTCAGTTGTTGAAGGTGGAGACGAAGCACTTGCTAAACAATTGTCAATGCACATCGCAGCGATGAAACCAACAGTTCTTTCTTACAAAGAATTGGATGAGCAATTCGTTAAGGATGAGTTGGCACAATTGAACCACGTTATCGACCAAGACAACGAAAGTCGTGCAATGGTTAACAAACCAGCTCTTCCACACTTGAAGTATGGATCAAAAGCTCAATTGACTGATGAAGTGATTGCCCAAGCTGAAGCTGACATCAAAGCTGAATTGGCTGCAGAAGGCAAACCAGAAAAAATCTGGGACAAAATCATCCCAGGTAAAATGGACCGCTTCATGCTTGACAACACTAAAGTTGACCAAGCTTACACACTTCTTGCACAAGTATACATCATGGATGACAGCAAGACAGTTGAAGCATACCTTGAATCAGTTAACGCTTCAGTAGTTGAGTTCGCTCGCTTTGAAGTTGGTGAAGGTATTGAGAAAGCTGCAAACGACTTTGAAGCTGAAGTTGCAGCTACAATGGCAGCAGCCTTGAATAACTAATAATAAAAAGGAAGCCAAATTGCTTCCTTTTTTCTATGCAGTCAATCTTTATAGGGAGATGTTCCTACTTTTAAGGTATAAATAAAAAGCCCTATAATAAGGGCCAAGTGTATTTAGGAGACTACACTTCAAATTCATAGAGTGCTGTAGAGAGATAACGTTCACCGTTATCTGGTGCTAGAGCAAGGACTTTCTTACCTGTACCTAATTTCTTGGCAACTTCAATTGCTCCGTAGATAGCTGCAGCTGAAGAAATCCCTACAAGGAATCCTTCTTTTCCACCAATTTCACGGCCGAGTGCTAGAGCATCGTCTGATGTTACACGAACGATACCATCATAAGCCTTTGTATCAAGTGTACTAGGAATAAATCCAGCTGAGATACCTTGAATTTTGTGAGGTCCAGGTTTTTCACCAGATAGAATAGCAGATTCATCTGCTTCTACTGCAAAAACTTGAATGCTTGAATTTGCTGATTTGAGTGCATGAGAAACACCAGAAATCGTTCCACCGGTACCCACTCCAGCAACAAAGGCATCTAGTCCATCTTTACCGAAAGCAGCTAGTATTTCAGCTCCTGTTGTTCTTTCGTGTACTTCTGGATTAGCTGGATTGTCAAATTGAAGAGGAAGGAAACCATCACGTTCAGCAGCGATTTCTTGAGCTTTAGCAATAGCGCCTTTCATTCCCTCACTACCAGGAGTTAGGACGAGTTCAGCACCGTAAGCTTGGATAATCTTACGTCGTTCTACACTCATAGTTTCAGGCATAACGATGACGACTTTATACCCTTTAGCAGCCCCTACCCATGAAAGTCCAATACCAGTGTTTCCACTTGTTGCTTCAACAATAGTAGAACCAGGTTTCAGAATACCGTCTTGTTCAGCTTTTTCAATCATGCTAAGAGCAATACGATCTTTTACAGAAGAACCAGGGTTAAATGCTTCAAGTTTTACATAGACATCTGCAGCACCTTCTGGCACAATGTTGTTGAGTTTAACAATCGGAGTTTGACCGATTAGTTCAGTAATGTTGTTATAAATAGACATATGAATACCTCTTTGTATAAGATATTTCTAGTATAACGCTATCTATACCATTTGTAAAATATAGAAATCCTATCGAAGTGATAGGATTTTTTTATATCACAGGTCTAATCCATTAATTTTTAAGCGATTGTGATAGGCTAATTCTAGTAAATAGGTGTAAAGTGGAACGATATCCGTTTTCTTAGGAAATTCAAATTTATGAGAACTAAAATGCTCATTATGCGCTTTTAGAAAGACATTTTCTAAATAAGTAATAGTAATTTCACTATCATCTATACCTGCTCCAGCAGTTTCCGTTTCAACGCTAACAATGTTCATCAAAAAGATTGATTTAATAGACATCTTACGACCGGTAGCGCCTTGTTTATCTGTAAAGATGATACGTATATTTGTAAATATAATTGAGTCACGAATCAGTTTATATCCACTTTGAATTTCTTCATTTTCTAGTAGATATTGTCCATATTCTTTGATAAGAGTTTCTTTGTTTTGCTCGCTAAAGTTACCAGCGAGTCCTTGAATGAATTTTCCAAATGCCATATTTTTCTCCTTTGTTTACACTAAGTTTACAGCAACTTCAACTTCGCGTAAACCTTGATCCATTAAAGTGACTTTTCCATTAAAAAACTCTACAAGTGCAGCTTTAATATTCTCTTTTTCTTCTTTATCAACATAAATCATCGTATCGACTTGATCTGTAAAGTTTGTATCCAGTTCCATAATATCATGTTCCTTAAGAAAGTTACTATACTCTTGATACTGAGCGTAAGACATTTGAATAGCAATGCCAGCCTGTTCCTTTATTTCAATGATGCCAATTTCTTTGACAGCTAAGGCAACACTGCCAGCGTAAGCACGAATCAATCCTCCAGCGCCTAGCTTAATGCCTCCAAAGTAGCGTGTCACTACTACACAGACATTAGTAAGATTGTGATTTTCTAGTACCCCAAGCATAGGAACGCCAGCAGTCCCACTGGGCTCACCATCATCACTTGTACGTTTGATTTCACTACGTTCCCCAATAATGAAGGCAGAGCAGTTATGAGTAGCTTTGTAGTGCTCTTTCTTGATGGAAGTAATGAAGTCACGAGCCTCTTCTTCGCTATAAACACGCTTGGCATGACAGATAAAGCGGGATTTTTTGATTTCTTCTTGGACTTGTCCGTCCTCTTTAATTGTTCTAAATTCCATGATTTAATTGTACTAAAAAATCATCTAAAGCGCTAGGTTTTTACGAATAAAGAAGTATGAAAGTAAATCCAAATTATCTCAGTCGGTTGTTTACGGAGAATGAATTAACAGAAGAGGAACGTCAGTTGGCGGAGAAACTTCCAGCAATGAGAAAGGAGAAAGGGAAACTTTTCTGTCAACGTTGTGATAGTGCTATTTTAGATGAATGGTATTTGCCCATCGGTGCTTACTATTGTCGGGAGTGCTTAATTATGAAGAGAGTTAGGAGTGATCAATCTTTATACTATTTCCCACAGGAGGATTTTCCGAAGCAAGATGTTCTTAAATGGCGTGGTCAATTAACTCCTTTTCAAGAGAAGGTGTCAAAGGGATTGATTCAAGCGGTAGATAAGCAGGAACCAACCTTGGTTCACGCTGTAACAGGAGCTGGAAAGACAGAGATGATTTACCAAGTTGTGGCCAAAGTGATTGATGAAGGTGGTGCAGTTTGTTTGGCCAGCCCTAGAATCGATGTGTGTTTGGAGCTGTATAAGCGACTGCAAGATGATTTTGCTTGCGAGATAGCTTTACTACACGGAGAATCAGAACCATATTTTCGAACACCACTAGTTGTTGCAACGACTCATCAGCTGTTAAAATTTTATCATGCTTTTGATTTGCTAATAGTGGATGAAGTAGATGCTTTTCCTTATGTTGACAACCCTACGCTTTACCATGCTGTCAAGAATAGTGTAAAGAAGAATGGCTTGAGAATCTTTTTAACAGCAACTTCTACCGATGAGTTAGATAGGAAGGTTCGCATCGGAGAATTAAAACGATTGAGTTTGCCTAGACGGTTTCATGGAAATCCTTTGATTATTCCTAAACCTGTCTGGTTATCCGATTTTAATCGCTATTTGGATAAGAATCGTTTATCACCAAAGTTAAAGTTTTATATTGAGAAACAGAGAAAGACAGGTTATCCGTTACTCATTTTTGCTTCAGAAATTAAGAAAGGGGAGCAATTAAAAGAAGTCTTACAGAAGGAATTTTCGCATGAGAAAATTGGTTTTGTGTCTTCAGTTACGGAAGATCGATTAGAGCAGGTGCAAGCTTTTCGAGATGGAGAACTGACAATACTTATCAGTACGACAATCTTGGAGCGTGGAGTTACCTTCCCTTGTGTGGATGTTTTTGTAGTAGAAGCCAACCATCGTCTGTTTACCAAATCTAGTTTGATTCAGATTGGTGGACGAGTTGGACGAAGCATGGATAGACCGACAGGAGATTTGCTTTTCTTCCATGACGGGTTAAATGCTTCAATCAAAAAGGCAATGAAGGAAATTCAACAGATGAATAAGGAGGCGGGTCTATGAAGTGTTTATTATGTGGGCAGACTATGAAGGCTGTTTTAACTTTCAGTAGTCTTTTACTTCTGAAGAATGATGCCTCCTGTCTTTGTTTAGATTGTGATTCTACTTTTGATAGGATTGGAGAAGAGAACTGCCCAAACTGTATGAAAACAGGATTGTCAACAAAGTGTCAAGATTGTCAATTTTGGTGTAAAGAAGGAGTTGAAGTCAGTCATAGAGCGATTTTTATTTACAATCAAGCTATGAAGGATTTTTTCAGTCGGTATAAGTTTGATGGAGACTTCCTTTTAAGAAAAGTCTTTGCTTCAGTTTTAAGTGAGGAGTTAAAAAAGTACAAAGAGTATCAATTTGTTGTAATTCCCCTAAGTCCTGAAAGATTGCTCGAGAGGGGATTTAACCAGGTTGAAGGTTTAGTTGAAGCAGCAGGGTTCTCTTTTCAAGACTTACTAGAGAAGAGAGAAGAGCGAGCTAGTTCTTCCAAAAATCGTTCAGAACGCTTGGCAACAGAACTTCCCTTCTTTGTCAAAAGTGGAGTCACTATTCCTAAAAAAATCCTACTTATAGATGATATCTATACTACTGGAACAACTATAAATCGTATGAAGAAACTGTTGGAAGAAGCTGGTGCTGAGGATGTAAAAACATTTTCCCTTGTAAGATGAGGAAAAAATTTGCAAAAACAAAATGAAAGCGTTATAATGAAATCAGAAAAACAAAAACGTTTAGAAAGAAGGTACTCATATGATTAAATATAGTATCCGTGGTGAAAACCTAGAAGTAACAGAAGCAATTCGTGATTATGTAGTTTCTAAACTCGAAAAGATCGAAAAGTATTTTCAAGCTGAACAAGAGTTGGATGCTCGAGTTAACTTGAAGGTGTATCGTGAAAAAACTGCTAAAGTGGAGGTGACGATTCCACTTGGTTCAATTACTCTTCGTGCAGAAGATGTGTCTCAAGATATGTATGGTTCAATTGACCTTGTAACCGATAAAATTGAACGTCAGATTCGTAAAAATAAAACAAAAATCGAGCGTAAAAATAAAAACAAGGTAGCAACTAGTCAATTATTTACAGATGCTTTGGTGGAAGATACAAATGTTGCCCAATCCAGAGTTGTTCGTTCAAAACAAATTGATTTAAAACCAATGGATTTGGAAGAAGCTATTCTACAGATGGATTTGTTGGGACATGATTTCTTTATCTATGTGGATGTTGAAGATCAGACAACCAATGTGATTTATCGTCGTGAGGATGGCGAGATTGGCTTGTTAGAAGTTAAAGAATCTTAATTTCAATATGTGTAAAGGAAGGTTTACTAAATTGTAAACCTCCTTTTTCTTATAATTGATAGAATTACTGATTACACTTTTAAAAAGTCGCTTTTTGGTGGTTATTATGGTATAATGGGTGCCAAGAGGTTTGGAATGAAAAAATTTTATGTAAGTCCTATTTTCCCCTTAATATTAGGAATAGTGGCGTTCGGAGTGCTATCTGTGCAACTTGTTTTTGTAACGAATACACTGGTAACGCTATTTCTTTTGCTACTTATTTTGGGTTCATATATTTTACTATTCATCCATCAGAGAGACTACTACTCAAAGAGTGAAGTAGAACAAATCCAGTATGTAAACCACCAAGCTGAAGATAGTTTGACAACTTTGTTAGAACAGATGCCTGTCGGAGTTATTAAACTAGACTTATCGTCAGGTGAAGTTGAATGGTTCAATCCTTACGCTGAATTGATTTTGACTAATGAAGTGGGGGAGATTGATGTTGCATTAATTCAAACAATTATAAAGGCGTCTGTGGGGAATCCAGGTTCTTATGCCACCTTGGGTGAGACTCGCTATTCGGTTCATATGGACAAGGTATCTGGTGTTCTTTACTTCTTTGATGTGTCTGGAGAATACGAAGCGACTGTTGAGTTAGTGACGAGTCGTCCGGTTATTGGAATTGTTTCCGTTGATAACTATGACGATTTAGAAGATGCGACATCGGAGTCTGACATTAGTCATATTAACAGTTTTGTAGCCAATTTTGTTTCAGAATTTGCTGGGAAGCATGCCATGTTCTCCCGTCGAGTAAGTATGGATCGTTTTTATCTGTTTACGGACTACACGGTGCTTGAGGGCTTGATGAATGATAAATTTTCTGTTATTGATGCATTCAGAGAAGAGTCGAAACAGAGACAGTTGCCCTTGACCTTAAGTATGGGATTTTCTTATGGTGATGGAAATCATGATGAGATAGGGAAAGTTGCATTGCTCAACTTGAACTTGGCTGAAGTGCGTGGTGGCGACCAAGTGGTTGTTAAGGAAAACGACGAGACGAAAAATCCAGTTTATTTTGGTGGTGGGTCTGCTGCCTCAATCAAACGTACACGGACTCGTACGCGTGCTATGATGACGGCTATTTCAGATAAGGTTCGTAGTGTGGATCAGGTTTTTGTAGTTGGTCACAAAAATCTAGATATGGATGCTCTTGGCTCTGCTGTAGGTATGCAGTTGTTTGCCAGCAATGTGACTGAAAATAGTTATGCTATTTATGACGAAGAACAAATGTCGCCGGATATTGAACGAGCTGTTTCATTCTTAGAAAAAGAAGGAGTTACAAAGTTGTTGTCCGTTAAGGACGCAATGGGGATGGTGACCAATCGTTCTTTGTTGATTCTTGTAGACCATTCAAAGACAGCTTTAACTTTATCAAAAGATTTTTACGATTTATTTACACAAACCATCGTCATCGACCACCACAGACGGGATCAGGATTTCCCAGATAATGCAGTTATCACTTATATCGAAAGTGGTGCAAGTAGTGCCAGTGAGTTGGTAACGGAATTGATTCAGTTCCAGAATTCTAAGAAAAATCGTTTGAGTCGTATGCAAGCAAGTGTTTTAATGGCTGGTATGATGTTGGATACTAAAAATTTCACCTCACGAGTGACTAGTCGGACATTTGATGTTGCTAGCTATCTCAGAACGAGAGGAAGTGATAGTATTGCTATCCAAGAAATTGCTGCGACAGATTTTGAAGAATATCGTGAGGTCAATGAACTGATTTTACAAGGGCGTAAATTAGGTTCAGATGTACTAATAGCAGAGGCTAAGGACTCGAAATGTTATGATACAGTTGTTATTAGTAAGGCAGCAGATGCCATGTTAGCTATGTCAGGTATTGAAGCGAGTTTTGTTCTTGCGAAGAATACACAAGGGTTTATCTCTATCTCAGCTCGCAGTCGTAGTAAGCTGAATGTACAACGGATTATGGAAGAGCTGGGAGGTGGAGGCCACTTTAATTTGGCAGCGGCTCAAATTAAGGATTCAACCTTGTCAGAAGCAGGTGAAAAACTGACAGAAATTGTATTAAATGAAATAAAGGAAAAGGAGAAAGAAGAATGAAAGTAATCTTTTTAGCAGATGTCAAAGGAAAAGGTAAAAAAGGCGAAATTAAGGAAGTACCAACAGGGTATGCGCAAAACTTTCTTATCAAAAAGAATCTAGCCAAAGAAGCAACTGCTCAAGCTGTAGGTGAACTTCGTGGTAAACAAAAATCTGAAGAAAAAGCTCATGCTGAGATGATTGCAGAAGCAAAAGCAATTAAAGCCCAACTAGAAGCAGAAGAAACGGTTGTAGAATTTGTTGAAAAAGTTGGTCCAGATGGTCGTACTTTTGGTTCAATTACGAATAAGAAGATTGCAGAAGAATTGCAAAAGCAATTTGGAATTAAGATTGATAAACGTCATATCCAAGTGCAAGCTCCGATTCGGGCGGTTGGTTTGATTGATGTGCCAGTGAAAATCTATCAAGATATCACAAGTGTGATCAATCTTCGTGTGAAAGAAGGGTAAATTTACACTTTCTTGACAAGATTGTAAAAGGAAGGGAAGTCTGATGGCAGAAGTAGAAGAGTTACGAGTACAACCTCAAGATATCTTAGCTGAGCAATCCGTTTTAGGGGCTATCTTTATTGACGAGAGTAAGCTTGTTTTTGTGCGAGAATATATTGAGTCTCGGGACTTTTTTAAGTATGCCCATCGTTTGATTTTCCAAGCTATGGTCGATTTATCCGATCGTGGCGATGCTATAGATGCAACAACGGTTCGTACCATTCTTGATAATCAAGGTGATTTACAGAATATTGGTGGCTTGTCTTACCTGGTTGAGATTGTCAATTCTGTGCCAACTTCTGCTAATGCGGAGTATTATGCTAAGATTGTTGCAGAGAAGGCCATGCTACGTCGATTAATCTCCAAGTTGACAGAGTCTGTCAATCAAGCTTACGAGGCTTCGCAACCAGCTGATGAAATCATTGCTCAGGCAGAAAAAGGCCTGATTGATGTCAGCGAAAATGCTAATCGAAGTGGATTTAAGAACATTAGAGATGTGTTGAATATCAACTTTGGAAATCTGGAAGCTCGCTCGCAACAAACGACCGATATTACAGGTATTGCGACAGGCTATCGTGACCTGGATCATATGACGACTGGACTTCATGAGGAGGAGTTGATTATCCTAGCAGCCCGTCCGGCGGTTGGTAAGACAGCCTTTGCCTTGAATATTGCTCAGAATATTGGTACTAAGTTGGACAAAACGGTTGCTATTTTTTCACTGGAAATGGGTGCGGAAAGTCTAGTGGATCGTATGTTGGCGGCAGAAGGTTTGGTGGAATCGCATTCTATCCGTACGGGTCAATTGACTGATGAGGAGTGGCAAAAATATACCATTGCTCAAGGGAACCTAGCCAACGCGAGTATCTATATTGATGATACGCCAGGGATTCGGATTACAGAGATTCGTTCTCGTTCTCGTAAACTGGCTCAAGAAACGGGTAATCTTGGTTTGATTTTGATAGATTACTTGCAGCTTATCACGGGAACTGGTCGGGAAAATCGTCAACAAGAGGTTTCAGAAATTTCACGTCAGTTGAAAATTTTAGCTAAGGAACTGAAGGTTCCAGTAATTGCTCTGAGTCAGTTGTCTCGTGGTGTAGAACAACGTCAGGATAAGAGACCGGTCTTATCTGATATTCGTGAATCGGGATCTATCGAGCAGGATGCTGATATCGTAGCCTTTCTTTATCGCGACGACTACTATGAGCGTGGTGGTGAAGAAGAGGAAGGCATCCCAAATAATAAGGTAGAAGTTATTATCGAGAAAAACCGTAGTGGAGCTCGTGGAACGGTGGAATTAATTTTCCAAAAAGAATACAATAAATTTTCAAGTATCTCAAAGAGGGAGGCATAAGATGTCAGATGCATTTACAGATGTAGCCAAGATGAAAAAAATCAAAGAAGAAATCAAGGCACATGAGGGACAAGTCGTAGAAATGACTTTGGAGAATGGTCGTAAGCGCCAAAAAAATAGATTGGGTAAGCTAATTGAGGTTTATCCGTCCCTATTTATCGTTGAGTTTGGGAACGTTGAAGGAGATAAACAAGCTAATGTTTACGTTGAATCCTTTACTTACTCAGATATCCTTACAGAAAAGAATTTGATTCATTATCTTGATTAAAGTGAGAAATTTTCTCACTTTTTCTTTTTTCTCCGAATAGTTTAAGTGAAGGTAATCTTCGATTTATATTATTTTTCAAGGAGGAAGAATGAAAATTTCACCATTTAAAGTAGCAGAGACAAGGCTTTCTATTAGAAAGTCAGTTAAAAAGGTTGTTCCTTTTTTAGTAGTAGGCTTGATGTTAGCAGCGGGTAATAGTGTATCTGCCTATTCGGGAGGAAATGGCTCGATTGCGCGTGGGGATGATTATCCTGTTTATTATAAAAATGGGAGTCAGAGTATTGATAAGTGGAGGATGTATTCTCGTCAGTGTACTTCATTTGCTGCTTTTCGTTTGAGTGGAGTAAATGGTTTTGAGCTTCCAGGAGCTTATGGTAATGCTGGTGAATGGGGTTATCGTGCTCGTCGTGAAGGTTATCGTGTCGATAATAAACCAGCAATTGGAGCTATTGCTTGGTCTACTGCAGGAGGTTATGGTCATGTTGCTTGGGTTTCAAATGTGATGGGAGATAATATAGAAATTGAGGAATATAACTATGATTATAAAGGTAATTATAATAAACGAATTGTAAAAGCAAACAAGATGACCGGTTTTATTCATTTTAAAGATTTATCAAGCAATTCTAAAGAAGTCCCAAGCAGTTCAAAAGATTCGACAAGCAATCATGTTGTGACCAGTCAATCGTCATCTTTGATGAGAGGAACTCATTATTTTAAGGTGGAGACTCCTATTAAAGATCAACCATTATTGAATGCAACTCCACTTGCATATTATTCTCCAGGTGAGAGTGTTCATTATGATCAGGTGATTGAAAAAGATGGCTACAAATGGTTAAGTTACATTTCGTATAGTGGAAATCGTCGTTATATTCAGTTGGAGGGAGTGACTTCGTCACAGAATCAATCAGTAAATAAATCTAATCATGGTTCAAATAATGGATTGACTGTGGGTTGGAAGAAAATAAATGGTAGTTGGTATTATTTCAAATCAGATGGTTCTAAGGCGACGGGATGGTTGAAAGATGGTTCTACCTGGTATTATTTGAAATCATCTGGTGAAATGCAGACAGGATGGTTAAAGGAAAATGGGGTTTGGTATTATCTGGATAGTTCAGGGGCAATGAAAACAGGCTGGTATCAAGTTTCTGGTAAGTGGTATTATTCTTACTCTTCAGGTGAGCTAGCTGTTAATACAATAGTAGACGGTTATACTGTAAATCATAATGGTGAGTGGGTTAAAGAAAAATAAACTAAAAAACTTGATTCATTATCATTTTTAACTATATTCAAAAGTAATTAGCACTATTTTAAATATTTACTTGAAGCGTTCTTATATATTTTTTTATTGTAGCTTGTTTGATCCGAACTATTTTCATGAGATAAATTCTTTAATAAAGAATTTATTGCTTATCTAGGTTTCCGTAGTAATATTAGAAAGTTAAAAATATGTTTATATTGACATTATTCTTTTCTAGTCGATATAAATATATTTTTTTAAACAACTTAATATATTGTTTTTGTTAATCTATATTAAAAGTTATAATAGAGAGAAATATAATTCCACAAAGGGGCGTTTTAAAAATGGATAAAAAAATGATCTTGACTAGCTTAGCTAGTGTTACGGTTTTAGGTGCGGTTTTTGCTGTGTCTCAACCGTCGGTTGTAAAAGCTGATGCACTACATCTACTAGCACATCCGGAGAAACTGGATCCACACCTGACCTGTGGTTAAAACTCCAAAAACTGAAGTCGGAAAAGCTAAAGAAGATTTAACTGAAGCTTTGAAACAAATCCCTGATAACGAGTTGCTTGACAAAAAAAGCAGAAGAAGAAGAATTATTAAAGGCTGTTGAGTCTGGTGAATTAAGTGCCTCTGATATTCTTGCTGAGTTAGCAGATGATGCTGAAAAAGCACAAGATACTAATCCAACAATTAAAACAGAAACTCCTGTATCTAAGGACAAGCTTCCTGAAGAGGTTCAAGCGGGAATTGATGAAGGTGAAGCAGCGGATGCTGCTCGTCCTGCATCAGAAAAACTTCAAGATAAAGCTGATGATTTAGGTGAAAATGTTGATGAGCTTAAAAAAGAAGCGGATGCATTAAAATCTGAAGAAGATAAAAAAGCTGATACATTAACTAAGAGAGATGAAACTCTACAAAAAACTAAAAAAGCTCTTGAAACAGCAAAAGCAAATGGTTCATCTGAAGAAATTGTTAAAATTTTAGAAGATGTTGCTAAAAAAGCAGAAGTAGCTCGTGATGCTGCACAAACTGACTTTGATCAAGCTGCTTCAGATACTAAAGCTGTTGCTGACGAATTAAACAAACTTACTGATGAGTACAACAAAACTCTAGAAGAAGTGAAAGCTGCTAAAGAAAAAGAAGCGAACGAGCCAGCTAAACCAGTAGAAGAAGAACCAGCTAAACCAGCAGAGAAAACAGAAGCTGAAAAAGCTGCTGAAGCTAAAGAAGAAGCGGATGCTAAAGTTGCTGAATTAGAGAAAAAAGTTGCTGAAGAAGCTAAAAAAGTTGAGGAAGCTACTGCTAAAGCTGAAAAAGAAGCTGCTGATGTAACTACTGCTCAAACTAAAAAAGAAGAAGCTGATAAAGCTAAAGCTGACGCAGAAGCTGAATTAGCCAAAGCTAAAGAAGAAGCTGAAAAAGCAAAAGCTAAAGTTGAAGAAGAAGTTAAAAAAGAAGAAGAGGCTAAAAAAGAAGAAGCTGAAACCAAAACAGCTCTTAAAGACGCTTTAGATCAACTTGAAGAAGATGCGATTGCAGAAATCCATAAAGATGCAAGTATTACTGATAAAGAAAAAGCAATAGCTGATAAAAAAGCTGAAATTGGTAAAGAAGCTATTCTAGATGCCGTTGAAAAAGGTGATTTATCTGCTAAAGATATTCTAAAAGAATTAGAAAACGACTATAACACTAGAAACAAAGCTCCTGAAAAAGTTGCTGAAACTAAAAAATTAGATGCTGAAGAAGCTAAAAAAATTGATGAAGCTGCTAAAAAAGAAGCTTCTAAACCAATCGTTAAAAAACTTACAGATATTGCTGATGATTTAGCTGAAAAAATTGAAAAATTAACTAAAGAAGCTGATAAAGATAAAGCAGATGCTGCTGAAAAAGCTAAGGCAGTAGAAGAGAAAAATGTTGCCTTAGATAAACAAAAAGAAACCTTAGAAAAAGCTAAAGTTGCTCTTGAAACAGCTAAAACGAATAAAGCTGATCAAGATGTTATCGATAAATTACAAGATGCTGTAACTAAACTAGAAGGTTCTGTCGCTTCTGCTAAAGCTTCTGTTGATGAAGCTCAAGCTAAATTTGACGAAGTTAACGAATCATTACAAGCGCGTAAAAATGCAATCGATACACTAACTGACGATTACAACGCAACTTTAGGTTATATCGAAAACTTAAAAGAAGTTCCTAAAGGTGAAGAACCTAAAGATTTCAGTGGTGGCGTAAGTGATGATGAAGCACCTACTGAGCCTGCTAAGGAAGCAGATGAAGTTCCAACTGTTCCTGATGCTCCTGAATTCACTGGTGGGGTAAATCCTGCTGACGCTCCTTCTGACGATGCTAAACAACCTGACGAAGTACCAACTGCTCCTAATGCTCCAGAATTTAATGGTGGTGTGAATCCTAGTGATTCTCCTTCTGGAGATAATGAATCTGATTTCACTGGTGGGGTAAATGATGCAACACCTCCTACTATAGCCGATGCTCCAGAATATACAGGAGGCGTTAATAGTGTAGAAGCAGCAATTAACGAAGTTCCACAATATACTCTTACAACAGCAGGTACTAACAAGGATAGTACTTATCAAGCGCCAGCAGTAAAAGCAGAAGATAAAAAAGAACTTCCAAATACTGGTGGTAAAGATAATGTTGCAGTTGCATCATTAGGATTCCTTGGATTGTTCCTTGGTGCCATTCCATTTGTGAAACGTAAAAACTAATTCATTTCGTAGTTTGAAAGAGAGGGAGTAACTTCCTTCTCTTTTTACTATTATCTTAGTTTCTCTCAGGGAACTCTTCCCAATGGTATTTTTTGGTGCTTTCCTTTATAATGGGTGTATGGATAAGAAAAAATTATTATTGATTGATGGCTCTTCTGTTGCTTTTCGGGCGTTTTTTGCGCTCTATCAGCAGTTGGACCGTTTTAAGAATGCGGCTGGTTTGCATACCAATGCGATTTATGGTTTTCAGTTGATGTTGAGCCATTTGTTGGAGCGGGTTGAGCCGAGTCATATTTTGGTGGCTTTTGATGCGGGAAAGACGACCTTCCGGACAGAGATGTATGCAGATTATAAGGGTGGTAGGGCTAAGACTCCGGATGAGTTTCGTGAGCAATTTCCCTTCATTCGTGAGTTGCTGGATCATATGGGGATTCGTCACTATGAGTTGGCTCAGTATGAGGCTGATGACATCATTGGGACATTGGATAAACTAGCAGAGCAGGATGGTTTTGATATTACCATTGTCAGTGGGGACAAGGATTTGATTCAGCTGACGGATGAGCATACGGTGGTTGAAATTTCCAAGAAAGGTGTGGCTGAGTTTGAGGCCTTTACGCCAGAATATCTTATGGAAAAGATGGGCATTACACCGACGCAGTTTATCGATCTCAAGGCGCTCATGGGTGATAAGTCGGATAATATCCCTGGAGTAACCAAAATTGGTGAAAAGACGGGTATCAAGCTCTTGCTGGAGCATGGCTCACTCGAGGGGATTTATGAGAATATCAATGGGATGAAGGCTTCTAAGATGAAGGAAAATCTTATCAATGATAAGGAACAGGCCTTTTTGTCTAAAACACTAGCGACCATTGATACCAAGGCACCGATTGAGATTGGTTTGGAGGATTTGGTCTATAGCGGTCCAGATGTTGAAAATCTCGGGAAATTCTACGATGAGATGGGTTTCAAACAGCTCAAGCAGGCTTTAAATGTGTCGTCAGCTGATGTGGCTGAGAGTTTGAACTTTACTATCGTTGACCAAATTAGTCAAGATATGCTGAGTGAAGAGTCTATCTTCCATTTTGAGCTTTTTGGTGAGAATTACCATACGGATGACTTGGTTGGATTTGCCTGGTCTTGTGGAGATAAGCTCTATGCCACAGACAAGCTTGAGCTGTTGCAAGAGCTGATTTTCAAGGACTTTTTAGAAAAAACACCTCTGAGAGTGTATGACTTTAAGAAGGCTAAAGTTCTCTTGCATCGTTTTGGTGTGGATTTGCAGGCGCCTGCTTTTGATAGCCGTTTGGCTAAATACCTCCTTTCGACTGTGGAGGACAATGAAATTGCGACCATCGCTAGTCTTTATGGTCAGACTTATTTGGTTGATGATGAGACTTTCTATGGTAAGGGAGTCAAGAAGGCCCTTCCTGAACGTGAGAAATTCTTGGAGCATTTAGCTCGTAAGCTTGCAGTTTTGGTCGAAACAGAGCCTATTTTGCTTGAAAAACTCAGCGAAAATGGGCAATTAGAGCTCCTTTATGATATGGAGCAACCTCTAGCCTTTGTCCTTGCTAAGATGGAAATTGCTGGGATTACGGTTAAGAAAGAGACCTTGCTTGAGATGCAGGCTGAAAATGAGCTTGTCATTGAAAAACTGACTCAGGAGATTTATGAACTAGCTGGTGAGGAGTTTAATATCAACTCGCCTAAGCAGTTGGGAGTGCTTCTCTTTGAAAAGTTGGGCCTTCCTCTAGAATACACTAAGAAAACCAAGACAGGTTATTCGACAGCAGTGGATGTCTTGGAACGCTTGGCTCCTATTGCGCCGATTGTTAAGAAAATCCTCGATTACCGTCAGATTGCCAAGATTCAGTCTACTTATGTGATTGGCTTGCAGGACTGGATTTTGGCTGATGGCAAGATTCATACTCGCTATGTGCAGGATTTGACCCAGACTGGGCGTTTGTCTAGTGTGGATCCAAACTTGCAAAATATTCCTGTGCGATTGGAACAAGGGCGCTTGATTCGGAAGGCTTTTGTGCCAGAGTGGGAGGATAGTGTCCTTCTCAGCTCGGACTATTCACAGATTGAATTGCGTGTTTTGGCACATATCTCTAAAGACGAGCACTTGATTAAGGCTTTCCAAGAGGGGGCAGATATCCATACTTCGACAGCCATGCGGGTCTTTGGCATTGAACGTCCTGAGGATGTGACTGCAAACGACCGTCGCAATGCCAAGGCAGTTAACTTTGGGGTGGTTTATGGAATTTCAGACTTTGGCTTGTCTAATAATCTGGGTATTAGTCGTAAGGAAGCCAAAGCCTATATTGATACCTACTTTGAACGCTTCCCGGGCATTAAAAACTACATGGATGAAGTGGTGCGTGAAGCGCGTGATAAGGGCTATGTAGAGACCCTCTTCAAGCGTCGTCGTGAGTTGCCAGATATCAATTCGCGCAACTTTAACATTCGTGGTTTTGCGGAGCGGACAGCTATTAACTCACCTATCCAAGGTTCGGCGGCAGATATTCTCAAGATTGCCATGATTCAGCTGGATAAAGCCTTGGTTGCAGGTGGTTATCAGACTAAGATGCTGTTACAAGTGCACGATGAAATCGTACTTGAAGTGCCTAAATCGGAACTAGCAGAGATGAAAAAATTGGTCAAACAAACCATGGAAGAAGCCATTCAACTCAGTGTTCCCCTCATCGCAGATGAAAATGAAGGGGCAACCTGGTACGAGGCTAAATAAAAAAGTTATGTAGAGTTTGAAGCACTTGTTTTCAAACTCTTTTTCATGTTTTTCTGTAAGCAGTTTCCTTGACATTTTTTTGGTTTTGCGCTATCATATGTCCATATAATATATGGGAGTCTGTGTACAGTCTGAGAGGAAGCGTTAAGCTTCGACCGCACTTGATCTGGGTAATGCCAGCGTAGGGAACAATACTTAGTCTATTCTGCACCTTTTCCATATATGGTAAAGGTTTTTCTTTTTGTCAAAGGAAAACGAGAAGAGGAGGTTCTTATGAAAGCAAGCATTGCCTTGCAAGTTTTACCCCTATCACAGGGGATTGATCGGATTGCTGTTATTGATCAGGTCATTGCCTATCTGAAAGCTCAAGAAGTGACTATGGTGGTGACACCATTTGAAACGGTCTTGGAAGGGGAGTTTGATGAGCTTATGCGCATTCTCAAAGAAGCGCTAGAAGTGGCAGGGCAGGAGGCAGATAATGTCTTTGCTAATGTCAAAATAAATGTAGGAGAGATTTTAAGTATTGATGAGAAACTTGAAAAGTATACTGAGACGACACATTAGTCTATTGGGCTTTCTGGGAGTCTTGTCAATCTGGCAGTTAGCAGGTTTTCTTAAACTGCTCCCTAAGTTTATTCTGCCGACACCTCTTGAAATTCTCCAGGCCTTTGTTCGTGACAGAGAATTTCTCTGGCACCATAGTTGGGCGACATTGAGAGTTGCTTTACTGGGGTTGGTTTTGGGAGTCTTGATTGCCTGTCTCATGGCTGTACTTATGGACAGTTTGACTTGGCTTAATGACCTGATTTACCCAATGATGGTGGTTGTTCAGACTATCCCGACCATTGCCATAGCTCCTATTCTAGTCTTGTGGCTAGGTTATGGGATTCTCCCTAAGATTGTCTTGATTATCTTGACGACAACCTTTCCTATCATCGTCAGCATTTTGGACGGTTTTAGGCATTGTGACAAGGATATGCTGACCTTGTTTAGTCTGATGCGGGCCAAACCTTGGCAAATCCTTTGGCATTTTAAAATCCCAGTCAGCCTGCCTTACTTTTATGCAGGTCTGAGGGTCAGTGTCTCTTACGCTTTTATCACAACAGTAGTATCTGAGTGGTTGGGAGGCTTTGAAGGACTAGGTGTCTACATGATTCAGTCCAAGAAACTGTTTCAGTATGATACCATGTTTGCTATTATTATTCTGGTATCGATTATCAGCCTTTTGGGTATGAAGTTGGTCGATATTAGTGAAAAATATGTTATTAAATGGAAACGTTCGTAGCATTAGAATGTTTTTGAAAAAGAAAAGAGGAAAGAAAATGAAGAAAACATGGAAAGTGTTTTTAACGCTTGTAACAGCTCTTGTAGCTGTTGTGCTTGTAGCCTGTGGTCAAGGAACTGCTTCTAAGGACAACAAAGAGGCAGAACTCAAGAAGATTGACTTTATTCTAGACTGGACACCAAATACCAACCACACAGGGCTTTATGTTGCTAAGGAAAAAGGTTATTTCAAAGAAGCTGGAGTGGATGTTGATTTGAAATTGCCACCAGAAGAAAGTTCTTCTGACTTGGTTATTAACGGTAAGGCACCATTTGCAGTCTATTTCCAAGACTATATGGCTAAAAAATTGGAAAAAGGAGCAGGAATTACTGCCGTTGCAGCTATTGTAGAACACAATACATCAGGAATCATTTCTCGTAAATCTGACAATGTAGCTAGTCCAAAAGACTTGGTTGGTAAGAAATACGGGACTTGGAATGATCCAACTGAACTTGCTATGTTGAAAACCTTAGTAGAATCACAAGGTGGGGACTTTGAGAAGGTGGAAAAAGTACCAAATAACGACTCAAACTCTATCACACCGATTGCTAATGGTGTCTTTGACACTGCTTGGATCTACTATGGATGGGATGGAATTCTGGCTAAATCTCAAGGTGTAGATGCTAACTTTATGTACTTGAAAGACTACGTTAAAGAATTTGACTACTACTCACCAGTTATCATCGCCAACAACGACTACCTCAAAGACAACAAAGAAGAAGCACGTAAAGTCATCCAAGCTATCAAAAAAGGTTACCAATATGCTATGGAGCATCCAGAAGAAGCTGCAGATATCCTCATTAAGAATGCGCCTGAACTCAAGGAAAAACGTGACTTTGTCATCGAATCTCAAAAATACTTGTCAAAAGAATACGCAAGCGACAAGGAAAAATGGGGTCAATTTGATGCAGCTCGCTGGAATGCCTTCTACAAATGGGATAAAGAAAATGGTATCCTTAAAGAAGACTTGACAGATAAAGGCTTCACCAACGAATTTGTAAAATAATGACAGAAATTAGACTAGAACACGTCAGTTATGCCTATGGTCAAGAGAGGATTTTAGAGGATATCAATCTGAAAGTGACTTCAGGTGAAGTGGTTTCTATCCTAGGCCCAAGTGGTGTTGGTAAGACTACGCTTTTCAACTTAATTGCGGGGATTTTAGAAGTTCAGTCAGGAAGAATTGTCCTTGATGGGGAGGAGAATCCCAAGGGGCGCGTGAGTTATATGTTGCAAAAGGATCTGCTCTTGGAACACAAGACGGTGCTTGGTAATATCATTCTGCCCCTCTTGATTCAAAAGGTGGATAAGGCAGAAGCTATTGCTCGCGCAGATGAAATTCTTGCGACCTTCCAGTTGACAGCTGTAAGAGATAAATACCCTCATGAACTTAGTGGCGGGATGCGCCAGCGTGTAGCCTTGCTTCGTACCTACCTTTTCGGGCACAAGCTTTTTCTCTTGGATGAGGCTTTTAGCGCCTTGGATGAGATGACCAAGATGGAACTCCACGCTTGGTATCTGGAGATTCACAAGCAGTTGCAGCTGACGACCCTGATTATCACGCATAGTATCGAAGAGGCTCTCAATCTTAGCGACCGCATTTATATCTTGAAAAATCGCCCTGGGCAGATTGTTTCAGAAATTAAACTAGATTGGTCTGAAGATGAGGACAAGGAAGTCCAAAAGATTGCCTACAAACGTCAAATCTTGGTAGAATTAGGCTTAGATAAGTAGAAAAATAGGGAGTTGGTGAAGATTATCCTTTACCAGCGCCCTTTTTCTTTTAAAAATGAGAAAATTTCGGTATAATAGTCAATTATACCGAAATCATTCTATAATCGTTGATACATAAGGGTTTTATGTATCGCTTTTTTTATTTTGTGGACTTTTTTAAGAACTTTTTATTTTTTCGAGGGCAGTTTCAAAGAATGAGACTGCTCTTTTTTGGTTTTCTTTTGATAAATGGCTGTAAGTGTCCATAGTTACAGATATTTTTGCATGGCCAAGACGTGTCTGTATTTCCTTGTATGGCAGGCCAGCATTAAGCAAGATACTAGCGTGAGTGTGTCGGAAAGCATGAAAGCCTAAATCAGTACAGTTAGCGTTTTTTAAGTGCTTATGTAGGCGATAATCAACCTTTCGAGTATTGACATAGTTGTCAAAGCTATCAGAGAATACTTTCTCATAGGTTAAGCCAATATTTCTACCGTTTTCTGCTTGTCTTGCTCGGTAGAGACGAAGCATGAGTACTGTTTTATGATCGATATCTAGAACTCTGTAGCTTGATTTTGTCTTAGGACTGTTTACCTGGTTTAAAATATTGAGTGTTTTGTTAATATCGATCGTTCCGTTCTGCAGGTCAATATCAGACCATTCCAGGGCAAGACATTCACGGATGCGCAGTCCAGTAGCTAGGAGCGTTTTATAAAGCACAGTATCATAGAAATTGACAAAGGTATTCTCCAGGTTATCGAGATAGGAGAGGAAGTTTTTAAGTTCCTGATTTTGAAAGTATTTAATTTCTTGTTTATCTCTTGTTATCTTTCTAGGAATGACAACATCACGAGCAGGGTTATTGTCTAATGCTTGAAAAGAAATTCCATACTGTAGAATACGTTTATTTAAGGCATGAAGGTGATTGTATTCTTTATACCCTGTTCCATCCTGATTGTACTCATCCGCCCACTTATTTACCTGAGTTTGGATAATAACAGGAGTAAGTTTATCTAGTTTGTAAGTACCAAATGAGGGCAAGAGGTAATTATTTAAGCAACCTTTTATCTTTATCTGCGTATTAGTCTTTATGGTATGCTGGTAGGTTTGCCAAAATAAGTCTATAAGTTCCTGATAGCTTGTTATATGTGAGCGTTGTTTCCGTGTAGAGCCGTTTTTCTCAAATTCTACCTTAGCCTGGGTGACTTTGTTTTTGAGTTCTTTCTTTGTTCGTGCTGATATGGTAGTCTTGACCTTCTTACCAGTCACAGAATCAATGCCAAGATAGATACTAGAGCGGTAGACTGCTGATCCGTCTTTTTTCGTATGTTGTGTAATTTTCATGGTTTTAACTCCTTTTTCATCAGCAGGCAAGCAATTAGAAAAGGTTTTGAGTTTATACCATGCGAGGAGATACGAGAATGCCCCTATTTTCGATTTTAAGAGGACGGACGGTAAAATGTACCAAAATAGGAAATAAAGGCTATATAGAGCTTGTAGAGGTGTTAAACTTAATTAGTGAAAATTCCTAATCAAAGTATTTAGCTATTTTTTTATGGATATACTCAGATGGCATACCTGATTCTATCGTAAACATAACATCATCATCAGGGAATTTTTTAAGATGTTCCTTGAGAGAATAGAATAAAGTAAATTCGGCATGAAATGCTGCATCTTCGTTTTTAAACCATGTAAGAGAGTTGAAAAGGGTGTATAAATCGTTTTTTCCTGCGCCTTTTCTATAGCCAGCTTCAGATATTCCCATACGTTTGTGGAAAAATTCTCTATAGCTGATTGAATATTTCTCAGAATGATAATTAAACAGTCTACCGCTATGAGCTGAACGGTTTCTAAATGCCAAAACTAGGTATAGAATTTCTGAAAAGGTTGCTTTTACTTCCTCGGTTATAAATTCTTTAGGAATTGTTAGGCAGGTTGCAATGACTTGCTCTTTTTGAGCAGGTTTCAGTAACTTACACATTGTTACCAAGTTTCCTAGAGTAGTACCTTTTAAAAGAATCCAAGGCGGGATGTGTCCGTGAGTTTCTCTGTAGTGTTTATAAGGTTCAGAGTTATCATCGTAAATTTTATTTAATTTATGAATGAGCTGATCAATCTCATAACCTCTTTTATTCTTCTTACCTTGATTATAATTTTTTCTATCCAGGTATTGCTCTTTTTCAACTCCGATATCTTTTGCGACAACGTAACCGATTGCTGTCCGTAGTGACAATTCAATCTCCATAGTCGCTTCTATAATTCCTTTTCGGATATCTTTATCAAGTTCATAGAGGGCGAGCATATGTTCAAACGTTTCACCGTCTTTATAGATTTCCTCTTCAGAGTCTAATTCAATAGTGAAATACTTATAGCCGTTCACTATTTCATAGTATCCATAATTAGTTAGAGATTGCCTTGCTAAACTTTCGTTTAGAAATGTTAGATTTCTTGATTTTAGTAACTCTATTTGTTCATCAATATTTGTAAAAGGTTTCATTGATTGTACCTCAAAATAATGCACAAAAGGGACTTCATTAGAAGCCCCTTTTGGTAGGTCGCTACTGCAACCATTCATTAAGATTAAGTAAATTATAATCCATTTGGAGCCATATGTCAACAAGTTAGCGAACTTGTTAGCTTTTATTTTTTCTGCTTCCTATCTTTTCAACTCCCTAATTTAACAGAGAAAGACTCAGCAATCAGGAAAGAGTTTAGATAATCTTCTCAAATACCATTGTGGCTTGAATGCGGTCACCACCGCCTAGACCTTTGCTTCCACCATTGGCGGTTGTGATTGTATGTAGGCGATAACCTTTTGAAGTTTGTTTATTGATAACATCTTCTAATTCTGTAAGGTTTCCTGATCCAGTGCCGAAAAACTTTTCTTTCAAAGTTACCTGAAGGACAACGTAGTGGAGTCCATTTACTCCAGATGCGGTAGAAAAACTACCTTCTTGTTTTACAGTGTCAAAAAATCCCATGGGGGTTACTCCTTGTTAGTTATTATCTTTTTCTGATAAAGATTTAGTTTTAGATTGTGGTAATTTGTTAATGAGTTCTAGTATTAAATGTTTACTATCGTTATCTAAAATGAGGTACTTATAAAGTAAGTCTGAAATTTCTGTTTCTTTTAGTTCATCAAAGTCTAGTAAAGCATCAAATAATCGTATAAAAAAGTCGTTTTCACCAATACCTGCTACAAGAGCATCGTAAGCAGGATTTCCATGAGAATTAGTTCCGTATTTTTGATTTATACGTTGTTTTATAAGTTCAATTTTTTCAATAGTTTTTTTATCAGGTTTATACTGTTCAGTTGATTTACCTAGTTTCTTTTCAAGTCTTTCCTTAGTATTTAAACGTTTGATTAAATTGTTACGGTATTCTTCAAACTCTGCTCCACTATTGAAAGTCATGAGTTCATCACCGTAACCTAGTAAGGAAGAAACACTAATTCCAAAAAAATCAGCTAAAATCTGAGCTTTTTCTGGTTTGATAGTATGTTTATTATTTTCCCAGTTAGATATCACCATTTTGGATATTGGTTTCTCATTTTCTTTTAGCCGTTCATTTATAATCTCGGCTAATTGTTCTTGCGTTATTCCTTTCTCAGTTCTTAAAACTTTTAACCTATTTTTTATTGTTGACATTTTATCACCTCAGTTAAATTATAACCACTAAAAAAACTTTTGTAAAGTTTTTTTTTATTTTCTCTTGACAAGTAAAGAAAAAATTTATATACTTAACTCAAGTAAAGATAAACTTTACAAATAAGAAAGGAGGGAACTGTATTGCTTATCACCTCAACACAAGCAAAAGCAATTCGCCGAAAGCAAGCAGACAAGAATTTGACAGCTAAAAAAGCCAGCGAAGAAATTGGAGTCAATCCAATCACTTACAAGAAAATTCGGGACGGTGGCGAAGTAAAACCTAGCATTTACCAAAAAGCCATGCAGTGGCTTGCTGAAGATTATTAGAAAGGAGAGTCACAATTACAGTATTAGTTTATATTTATAGATTTCTTGTATGGTGCTTTAGCACTGGAGATTGATTTATCAGACTAGCTAGTTTTTGCTAGATTAAAGTGCTTGCTACCTATGGCAGTATCAAGGATTTATAACGGTTTTGTCTCCTATCTCAATTAGTAAATTCATATGGTACTGTCTTAAGTGGCAAGCATGAGCAAAAAGCAGAAAGGAAACTTATTATTTAAGTGTAGAAATTTTAAGAATGGACAATAAAGTAGAATTTGAAACAATTACTAATAGTAAGGGTTTTCCGATTCCCAAGCATTTCAAAGATTTTAAAAAGCTAGTTGAGAAAGACAGAGAACTAGCTGAATATCTTTGTATGAACTATGAAGACTTGGAAAGTGAAGACCTGGGCGCATTTCTTGAGACAGTAGAACAGGGAATCAGTTGGATCCTGGATCTTATCGAAAGCAAAGACTTGCTTTATAAACCCAAGTTAGGGACAAAAGCATGAAAAAGACAACAAAAAAGTCACTTACTCAAATTTTGGTCGAGGAGAGCAAGCGACAATACATTAGTATAGATTTTTTTCTATACCTTGATTATAGCATAGAAAGACAAGGTACACAATGAGAAAACAACATCAAACAGTAAAATTCAAGGATATTGCTGAAAAATTGCCTGAACTAGAGGGCAAAAACCTAGAAGAAATCGCTGGAGTATTAGGCTACCGTAACTTAGACAGTTGCAAGGTTAATCTTTACAATCTCAGACAAAACAAGCGACTAGGTTTTAAAGTAGAAAAAGGAGTTTACACTAAGTTTGAACTCTTGGACGATACTGTAAAAGAAGAACTGGAAGACAAGGAACTTGGGGAACGTGGTCGCTATTTGAAGAGTGTAGACCGCTACAAGGCTATGTTAAATGCCTTTTCTATCGCCTTTGATAGCACGGTCAAGGCAGAAACTAGACAAAAAGCAGAACATGACGGACTGAAAGCCTTGGATAGGATTCCAGATAAATACTACGCCTTACTTTATGACATGATGGAGGGCTAGGGATGGAAGCAAAAACCCACTTCGCTAGATTCATGCGTAGAGGTATGGAATTAGCTAGGCAATTACATAGTAAAGAAATTCAGCGTGATGAATTTGATAGAGCCTGGAAAAGATTAGGCGATCAAATCGAAAACGAAACGAAGACAAACTAAAAAACCGAAGAGCAGGCAAGCAATTAGAAAAGGTTTTGAAAAATGAGTGCTGACAGGGCGACTCTAAGCACTTGTTTAGCGAAAATGTGGGTGATTACCCACGAAACATCACTACAAGCGTTCGCCAACTTGGGGCAGATGCCCAGCGATTGAAGTGGTGGGAAAAGCTGTATAGGAAAAAGGCAAGAAAAAGGAATAGTAGACTATGACAGAAACAACATACAATATTATCGCTAAAAGCTTGGATAGAATTAGTATGGAATTACACCAAGCAGACGAAAACAATGATTTTTTGAGAATAGGGATCTTATCAGGACAATTAAAAGCTATCAAAGAAAACTTACAGCGTTTACTCTGGATTGAACTCCCTGAATTGAATGAGAGTCATAAAATAAAAGCAGTCTCTAAAAGCACTACTGGAATGTTTTTCCACCCTGGTATTTTTGAAATGGATGCTATGCGACAAGCCTTCTTTAAACGCCAAGCCAAGCATTTTTTTGATAACGAAGCAGAGCAACAGGCATATATAGAACATGCTGAAAAGGAGTATTTAGAGGCTACTATAACCTTGAAGGATATCCTTTTTAAGTCTAAAAATGGGACTCGACAAGTAGATAAGGCTTGTCTTGTAGAGAAGTTTGAAGAGGCAATTCAATGACACTAGACCTAAGAAAAATGACACAAACAGAATTTGATAACTTCATGGCTGATTTAAAGGTAAACAATCCAAATTTATTCCAGTTTATCGTTGATTTTATCAATAAGAAAGTAACGGTTCAAGAAGTTGAAGCTTTCCAAAAAATGGAGCCTGAAGTGCAACAGTTATATATCAAGAATTATAAAGCGAGGGCATAGCATGAATGAACTAGATTTAAGCAATACACAGGCGCTTATTTTTACCGTGATTTTGATTGGCCTTCTCATGTATCTAAACCACCGAGACCGCAAAAAAAGCGCTCGAGTTGAGCGAGAAAATAGACAGATGATAGAAAGACCTAGCGAGGATTTAAGCCCTGATTATGGGCGTTATATTCAGCTTGCAGGGGTTAAGTCGTGGAGGTGATGATATGTTTGAAAAGATGATTGAGGATCTAAAGTCGAATATTCTGGAATCAGTGGAACGGTATCTAAAAAACCATGAAAAAATTCCTCCAAAGAAGTTGAATTTGATTAGTAAAACGGAACTTAAGGAAGAGTTAAATATAGGGGATAAAACCCTGAGTAGTTGGGAACATGCCGGCTTACGGCAATATATTCCACCAATCGAGGATACTAGAAAGGCTTATTATAAAATTTCCGAAGTTCTCAAGTTCTTGGGGGTGGAAGGATGCGAGTGATCGAGTTGATTTTATCAGCTGACAAATTAGCATTATTTGGCTTTCTAAAGTCTACCCCTACCCAAGTTTGGAAGAATGGAAATCACTATAAGTTTGTATACTACGAGCCAATAGGTGAGGGACTGACGGATTTTCGTTACAAAGGCTTATATGTAGCTATCCGAGACGAAAAGAGTGATAGGGAAGGATGGGAACTAGCTAGACCATTAGAAATTACCTTGGCTAGTCCTGAATTGCTGATGATCCTGAAAGATTTAGAGGTAAATAAATTGACAGAGCAACGGCAGGGGCTTGGAGTGGAGTTAAAAGGCTGGGTTTTTGACCTGATTTGTAATGGCATCTCTACCAGGTATGAAACTTCTCTTTTTGTCCGCTTGCTATTTGTGAATGGTTATAGTTTTAGTCAGTTGTTGGACTTGTTTTCTGCAATCGTCAAACGAAAAGAACTAGCCAGCTATTTCCTAGAAGTAGCAACAAAATTTTATAAGGAGGTGGCTTTTGAATAGCAATGACATTGTAAGTAAAATCATTGAGGAAGAGCAACAGCAAACACCGCCTGACGTGGTGGACTTGACCAGAGCAAGAGAGACCAACGAGGAAAACAATAGCCTGAATCTAACACCTAAAACCAAGGGGAAAGGTTTTGCTATAACCTTGGACAATCTCAAGAAGATTTTAAGCGGAGATAGCAAGCTGAAGGGGGCGATACAGTACAATACATTCACTTATGAAATTGACGTGACAAAACCAACAAAATTGAACGGTAGAACCTTAAACGGAACCATTGACGACTTAATTATTAGAGAGATTAGGGCGTATATTGCTACAAAGTACAAGATAGATTATAAAAAAGGGGATATCGCTGATATTTTGGAGGTGGTGGCTGGTGAGCATAGCTACAACCCTTTAAAAGACTATCTGGAATCATGTGAAAGCGAATATAGAGAGTTAGTGAATCAGCGTGATCCCTTTGATATTTTAAGGCATTATCTGAATATCAAAGATGACGAATATAACCGTATTATCATGGACTTGTTTTTCCGTGGGGCGATTGCTAAGGTATTTGACCCCTCTATTAAGTTTGACTTTGTACTGGATTTGACTGGACGGCAAGGTGTAGGAAAGACACAGTTTTTTGAAGGTCTTTTTACTCACAAGTATTTTACAACCGTTGAAACTTTCACAGACAAAGATGACAAGGCTAGAATGGTAAGAAACTGGTGTGTATTTGATGATGAAATGGTGGCTAGTAAAAAGGCTAGTTTTTCAGAGTTGAAGAAGTTCATCACTGAAACCAAACTAGAGTATAGACCGCCGTATGCTTCCAGTGATAGACGACTACCCAAGAGTTTTATCATCGTGAGGGCAACTAATGATCATGATTATTTGAACGACTTAACAGGGGAAAGGCGCTTTCTTGTTGCTGAAGTACATAAGGATACCACTTATAAGGGCAGGAAGTGGACGGAAAAAGACCGTAGAGCCTTTTGGGGCGCTATGGTAGTAGCTTGGAGAGCTAACCAAGTCTTGAACCTGACGGATGAGCAGGAAAAGCTAGTAAATGAGGTTAGAAGCCGTTACAAGTTTGTAGATGAAACCCTTGAGGATTTGGAGCGCTATTTAGGCACTCCTTACCCAAAAAGAATGTATCAGTTCCCGATGACCGACAGAATGCGCTACTATTATATCTACGACATGATGAACGAGGGATACTATAGAAATAACAGGGGTGGAACAGTTGAACTTGACACAGATACCTATGGCGAACTGGTAGATAGGGACAAGATGACCATTAACCTATTTTTTCAAGAGGTGTATTTGACTGACAAAATACCGCCAAAGGATAAAGCAAAGGTTAAAAAGTACATGCAAAATCGTGACGGTTGGGAACACAAACGATCTTTAAAATTTGGAAAAAGTGTTAAGCCTGGTTACTCAAAACCTAAAAGGTAGTTAGGGTAGTCACTAATTCAAAAAATAACTACCTTTTAGAGGGTAGCTAAAGCCTTTAAACAAAAAGGATTTAGAAAAAGGGTAGTTTTTAAGATTTTACTGACTACCATATCAAACCCTTGATATTATTGACTTCTATGTTAAAAAGTAGTTATTTTACATTATTTATAAAGTAAATAGAGTTAAGGTGATTATTATTTATTTTTTTTCGGAGCGAGGTGACTACCTGACTACGCATTTTCTAAACCCTTGTGGCTGTAAGGCAGAAGTGGTAGTCACTAGATACCCCAAAATGACTACTTTTTTGAAATTGTGAGTATGATAGTTAAACAGAATTGAAAATCATGCCATAAATTAGCAAAATTAATGCCTAAATACTCTTCTAATTTAACACATTGAGAAAATGTAAATTAAAAAACGCAAAATAGCCCTATCCCCTTGATAGATAAGGCGAGAAGGGAGGTCGCTTAAATTTAACAGAATAGAAGATATGTTAAATATAACAGTAGTGAAATGAGGTGAAAATGTTAGAAAAACCAAGGATAAGAAACGAGACAGAAAATAGTGATTAAACTAAAAAATTGCAAGAAATAAATCTAAAAGGAGAAGAGAATGACACGTACAGTAAAAGAAATTTTTCAAGAATTGGAAAATATGGAAAATGATAATGCTAAATTAATTGAAAAACGTCAAGAGGAGTTGGAAGCTATAGTCCCAACAATTGAAAAAGCTAAACAAGATATAGTAGAAGCTAAAAAGAAGGTAGATGCTGAGGCATACAATAAAGCTAAGACGGAATTATGGACTGCTGAAAATACCAAGGAACTACTGGAAGAGGAGCTAGAAAAACTTCAAAGCAACCCTCTAGTTAGTAAAGAAGAATATCATAAGTTGGCTAAAGACATCACAGCAGCGGCTGAATCAGTAAATGCAGAGATTTTAGATAAAATATCAAAGTATTTCCCAGAGTTTGAAAAACTCAAAGAAAACTTTACTCGGAATGTAGAAGATGCAAACAAAGCACTAAGTAAGCTTGAGCACGCCATAGGTAAAAATACCGAGTCCTACAAGTATGACGACCAGGGAGGGCTGGTTCAGAGATATCACGGGCTGGACTACACACCTAAGAAAAACGTTGCTTATCTTTTAAATAATTTTGTAGAAACATATAATAGGGTGGTGAAATAAATGACTACTGAACACAATCCATATCAATGGTATGAAGATTTAGAAACTGCAGTTAAACGTAAGCATGAACAACAAGGGATAGAATTTAGAAAACACTTACATGAACAAACAACCCTACCGCCAGAAGATTTAAAGATCGCATTAGAGACGCAAAAACTTTTATCAAAAATTGGCCAGAGCTATGCAGAGGAAAATGAGAATGAGAAAGCCAGAGTAATAGCACAAGCCAAAGATGAAGCGGCAGCCAAGGCAGAGGAAGAAGCTAATAAGAAACTCGGAACAAAAAGTAAAAAGGAATTGGAAGAAAATGAAATACTGAAGCAGATGGTAAAAGATTTATTCTAGATGGTAGGGGGGTTCCCCCCTCCCCCTCGGAGCTCCCGGACTTCACGCCGTCACTGTACATTTTTTCTCGCGCCAAAATCGCTGAATTAAGGGATACAGAGAAACGTTTGAAAAAAACATCAGCTTCCCCCACTCTAAAAGTGTTATAATTGGTTTATTGGTGATGTTACACGATAACAAATGAAGTGACAGGCTTTCAATATAACACTAAATATAAGATATGGCAGAAAGAATCTGAATTATGTTAAAGAATGATGTATATGAATACGATACAATAGAGTTTTTCGATGAAGTAGGTGAACTCATGACTTCAGAGTCTAATCTTAAAGGATACAGTGATTTTTATAAAGAGACGGAAAAATCAAAAGTATGGTGGATTGATAAATTAGATGTTAAAGGAGAGCATTTATTCAGCTTTGATCAGAAGAAGATTTATAATCTATTTGCTGATTATCCTCATAACATGACAGAAGAAGAAGTTGAAATTTTCAATCAGGAA
Source organism: Streptococcus sp. SM3 (assembly GCF_027497875.1). The sequence continues at coordinate 74,114 of NZ_JAJNSA010000002.1, forward strand.
AATCCTTTCTGGAGAGATTTTTTCTCAGATAGAAAGTCATAAAATATCTGTTTGTATTTGCGTTTTTTTATATACAAGGAGCATACAATGGAGATAGACCACACAGAAACGACTAAAAAAGCATATCGTTTTTTGAAAAGTTACAAGTCACTGAAGAGGTTAGCCAATCTTAGAGATACTCCAGGCGCATTTGAAGCCAAAGCGATAGAAATCGTAAATATGATAGAGTCTTATAGTGGTAGCTTGGACGATGTGAAACGTGAGATATTTTATAATTTATTTATTGTTCCCCAAAAACAAAAGAAGACTTTGAAAGAACTTTATAGCTCACTGGATATTGATAAAATAGAGTATGACCGTATCAAGAGTGAAATCTTACTAGAATTTGCTCGTAGTTATCGAGAAGGAGCACTGTTGGCATACAATAAATAAAATATTAAGAATAGATTAAAAGCCCTTAGAAACGAATCTAGGGGCTTTTTGATTAGTCGATTTTATCAGCAATTTCAACTTTTAAAATTTCATTTTCAAACAATCTCATCCATCGTAAACCTGTTTTAACAGATAAAGCATCATACTCTTCATCAAAAGTATCCTTATCTTCAAAAAGACAAATTCCCTCAAAGGTCTGGTTATCAAGATCGGTAATCGTTACAATTTTATTGTTAAGCTTTCTAAGTTCCATTTTTATTTCCCTAATTTTGTAGTACTATAGTTTGTTATATTATTGGAATCCCCTTAACGTAAGCTTCCTTAGCTTTTGCTAGTGTCATCTTGTTGGGCCCTCCATCAATATTGGTTTCCCCCGTATTTTGCCAATTACAATGATCACAAATGTCATAAACAGCGGTCAATGTTCCGCAAACCGGACAATGTACATACTCTTCGTCATTAATCATTACTAAGTTTTCTTTACCAGTCTTATTCATAATTATTTTCTCCTAATTATCGTTTTAAAATAGTGAAACCAGAAATATTAATTGGCTAGAGCTAAATGCTTTTAAATTAATCTCTTTTATCTTTCTAAACGTTCCTGAGATAGGATTTCTTAGTTTCTGCAAGAGTCATAGTATCATTATACTTCAATATTGGTGCTATTGCTAATGATTGAGAGAGTTTTCTAGATATGCTATAATTATTACCAGGTATTAAAAAAGCACGTTTGACCGTGCTAGTTTCTTGCCTGCTGAACTCGTCAATATTACGCCCTTTTTAGGGCTCTTTTTTGTGGACTTTTTTAGGGACTTTCAAGAAAAACTAAGGCGATTTAATGCCAAAGTGTTTTTTAAAAAAGTCAGTATTTCCAATGGTTGAGCCTTAAAAATTTGACTTATAGAGTGTTAAATGATAGTATAGTCAAAGATAGTCAAGGTTTAAAGAGAGAGGTGGGTTTGTAATGAGATTTAAAAATACATCGGATCATATTGAGGCCTACATCAAGGCAATTTTAGATCAATCTGGTATTGTGGAGTTGCAACGTAGTCAGTTGGCAGATACTTTTCAGGTTGTTCCTAGTCAGATTAACTACGTGATCAAGACACGCTTTACGGAAAGTAGAGGCTACTTGGTTGAAAGTAAGCGTGGTGGTGGAGGCTACATTCGTATAGGACGGATTGAGTTTTCTAGTCACCATGAAATGCTCAGGGAGCTGCTTTATTCGATTGGCGAGCGGGTCAGTCAAGAAATTTATGAAGATATTCTTCAGCTTTTAGTTGAGCAAGAACTGATGACCAAGCAGGAGATGAATTTGCTGGTAGCAGTAGCTTTGGATTGCGTTCTAGGAGAAGAAGCTCCAGTTATTCGTGCTAATATGCTACGACAGGTCATACAAGAGGTAGATAGAAAAGGGAAGTAAGATGAACTATTCAAAAGCATTGAATGAATGTATCGAAAGTGCCTACATGGTTGCTGGCCATTTTGGAGCTCGTTATCTAGAGTCTTGGCACTTGTTGATTGCCATGTCCAATCACAGTTATAGTGTGGCAGGGGCAACTTTAAATGATTATCCATATGAGATGGACCGTTTAGAAGAAGTCGCTTTGGAACTGACTGAAACGGACTATAGCCAGGATGAAACCTTTACGGAATTGCCGTTTTCTCATCGTTTGCAGGTCCTTTTTGATGAAGCGGAATATGTGGCGTCAGTGGTCCATGCTAAGGTGCTAGGGACGGAGCACGTCCTTTATGCGATTTTGCATGATGGAAATGCCTTGGCAACTCGTATCTTGGAGAGGGCTGGTTTTTCTTATGAAGACAAGAAAGATCAGGTTAAGATTGCTGCCTTACGTAGAAATTTAGAAGAACGAGCAGGCTGGACTCGTGAAGACCTTAAAGCTTTACGTCAACGCCATCGTACAGTAGCTGACAAGCAAAATTCTATGGCTAATATGATGGGCATGCCCCAGACTCCGAGCGGTGGTCTCGAGGACTATACGCATGATTTGACAGAGCAAGCTCGTTCTGGCAAGTTGGAGCCAGTCATCGGTCGGGATAAGGAAATCTCGCGTATGATTCAAATCTTGAGTAGAAAGACCAAGAATAATCCTGTCTTGGTTGGAGATGCTGGTGTCGGAAAAACAGCTCTAGCGCTTGGTCTTGCCCAGCGTATTGCTAGTGGAGATGTACCTGCGGAAATGGCTAAGATGCGCGTGTTAGAGCTTGATTTGATGAATGTTGTTGCAGGGACACGCTTCCGTGGTGACTTTGAAGAACGCATGAACAATATCATCAAGGATATTGAGGAAGATGGTCAAGTCATCCTCTTTATCGATGAACTCCACACCATCATGGGTTCTGGTAGTGGTATTGACTCGACTCTGGATGCGGCCAATATCTTGAAACCGGCCTTGGCGCGTGGAACTTTGAGAACGGTTGGTGCGACTACTCAGGAAGAATACCAAAAACATATCGAAAAAGATGCGGCCCTTTCTCGTCGTTTCGCCAAAGTGACGATTGAAGAGCCAAGCGTGGTCGACAGTATGACCATTTTACAGGGCTTGAAGGCGACTTATGAGAAACATCATCGTGTGCAAATCACAGATGAAGCGGTTGAAACAGCCGTCAAGATGGCTCATCGTTACTTGACTAGCCGTCACTTGCCAGACTCTGCTATCGACCTTTTGGATGAAGCGGCAGCAACAGTGCAAAATAAGGCTAAGCATGTGAAAGCAGATGATTCTGGCTTGAGTCCAGCTGATAAGGCCTTGATGGATGGTAAGTGGAAACAGGCAGCTCAGCTAATCGCAAAAGAAGAGGAAGTGCCTGTTTATAAAGACTTGGTGACAGAGTCTGATATTTTGACCACCTTGAGTCGCTTGTCAGGTATCCCTGTTCAAAAATTGACGCAAACAGATGCTAAGAAATACTTGAACTTGGAAACAGAACTCCATAAACGTGTTATCGGGCAAGATCAAGCTGTTTCAAGCATTAGCCGTGCCATTCGCCGCAACCAGTCAGGAATTCGCAGTCACAAGCGTCCGATTGGTTCCTTTATGTTCTTAGGGCCTACAGGTGTCGGTAAGACCGAATTGGCCAAGGCTTTGGCAGAAGTCCTCTTTGATGACGAATCTGCTCTTATTCGCTTTGATATGAGTGAGTATATGGAGAAATTCGCAGCCAGCCGTCTTAACGGAGCTCCTCCGGGCTATGTGGGTTATGAAGAAGGTGGGGAGTTGACCGAGAAGGTTCGCAACAAACCCTATTCCGTTCTCCTCTTTGACGAGGTAGAAAAAGCCCACCCAGATATCTTTAATGTCCTCTTGCAGGTCTTGGATGACGGTGTCTTGACAGATAGCAAGGGACGTAAGGTTGACTTTTCAAATACCATTATCATCATGACATCGAACCTTGGTGCGACAGCCCTTCGTGATGACAAGACCGTCGGTTTTGGAGCTAAGGACATTCGTTTTGACCAGGAAAATATGGAAAAACGCATGTTTGAAGAGTTGAAAAAGGCTTATAGACCTGAGTTTATCAACCGTATTGATGAAAAGGTAGTCTTCCATAGCTTGTCTAGCGACCATATGCAGGAAGTGGTGAAGATTATGGTTAAACCTTTAGTAGCAAGTTTGGCTGAAAAAGGTATTGACTTGAAATTACAAGCTTCCGCACTGAAATTGCTGGCAAATCAAGGATATGATCCAGAGATGGGAGCTCGTCCACTTCGCAGAACTCTGCAAACAGAAGTGGAAGACAAGTTGGCAGAACTTCTTCTTAAGGGAGATTTAGTGGCAGGCAGCACACTTAAGATTGGTGTTAAAGCAGGCCAGTTAAAATTTGATATTGCATAAAAATGGAGAATCAGGAGTAATCTTGATTCTTTTTTTTGCTACTTTTTTATAAAAAATAATAAAAAACTATTGACAAAATAAAAATATAATTTATAATAAAAACATAGATAATGAAAATATCAAAAAATATAAAAAGGCAATAGGTTTATGAAAAAGAAAACAGCAGTGGTATTTGGGACCTTTGCTCCGCTTCATCAAGGACATATCGATCTGATTCAGCGAGCGAAGCGGCAGTGTGACCGGGTCTGGGTTGTCGTTTCAGGTTATGAGGGAGATAGAGGGGAGCAGGTAGGCTTAACGCTTCAAAAAAGATTTCGCTATATCCGAGAGGCTTTTCGTGATGACGAGTTGACCTCTGTCTGCAAGTTAGATGAAACCAAGCTTCCTCGTTACCCTATGGGCTGGCAGGAGTGGTTGGACCAAATGTTAGCGGAGATTTCCTACGATGAAACCCAGCAAGAACTGATTTTCTTTGTGGGAGAGGCAGACTACCAGCAAGAATTATCTAAACGTGGTTTTGAGACTGTCTTGCAAGAAAGAAAGTTTGGTATCTCAGCGACTATGATTCGAGAAAATCCAAGCAAGTATTGGAAATACATCGCTCAGCCCTTCCGACGTCAGTTTACAAAGAAAGTGTTGATTATGGGAAGTGCCAGCAATGGGAAGACCACTCTAGCCAAGGATTTGGCAAGGTATTACGATGCACCCGTCAGTCTGGAATACGCACGTGAGTACCAGATCAAAAACAATGTCCGCGACGATGAATTGACTCCAAAGGATTACTACTATCTCCTTTTAGGGCAGTATGACCAGACTTCTAAGTTAATCGATAGCAATGCCAATAGGGGACTGGTGATAGCAGACACCAACTCCTTAGTAACCAAGGGCTACTATGATTATTACATGGAGACTGAGGACCAAGGGGACTTATCAGGAGAGACATTTGACAATCTCTTTGCCTCGATCTTGGCTAAGGAAAAATGGGACTTGATTCTCTTTGTGCAACCTGTCGGTTCCTATGTCAATGACGGATTTAGAGATATGGCTATGGCAGAAGACCATATTCGTCATAGTTTTTCCCAGCATTTGGACCAGATGAGGGAGCGCTACTTAGCAAACATTCCACTAGTTTATCTAGCAGAAGATTATCTAGGAAATTATGAAGCAGCCAAAGTGGCTATTGATGCCATTTACCAAGCAGATTAGGAGAAAAATATGAAAAAACTAACTGAAAAAATCACACAATTTATCGAAAACTTTAAAAATGTCCATGCGGAAGCCCGCAAGATTGGTTTTGCAGGAACCATGCGCCTGCTCTGGAAGGATCTCTTTATGGGACGTAGTCTCTTCCAGTGGTTGTATCTCATCGTCCTGTCAAGTGTTCCCTTGATTTTAGAATTCACGCAAAATACAGAAAGTCATGACTGGATGAGCTTGTTGGCATCTTGGACTGGGATTGTCTGTGTTATCTTGGTAGCAGAAGGGCGTGCAAGCAATTATCTCTTTGGGGCCATCAACTCAGCTATCTATTTGGTTTTGGCCATGAACGCGACTTTTTATGGTGAAGTTTTGACGACCGTTTACTTCTTTGTCATGCAGCCGATTGGCCTCTATGCTTGGCTGTCCAACCGTATCAATGATCAAGGAAAAGTAGAAGAATCTCACTTTGAAGCTAAGAAATTATCTGTGCTTGACTGGCTCAAGTACTTGGCTTTGACTGCTATCATTTGGATTGGTATGGGCTTGGCTTATCAAAGTATTCATAGCGCTCGCCCTTTCCGTGATAGTGTAACCGATGCGACCAATGGTGTAGGTCAGCTCTTGATGACACGTCTCTACCGTGAGCAATGGATTTTCTGGATTGCAACCAATCTTTTTAGTATCTACCTCTGGTGGGGTGAAAATATCCACATCCAAGGGATGTACTGGGTTTACACACTCAATAGTCTAGTAGGTTGGTACCAATGGACCAAGGCAGTTCGTAAGGAGGCATAAAATGGCGGACACGATGATTCCAGCAGGGATGACGGAAAAAGAATTTTTTGAAGTTCATGCAAGTCAGGAAGAGTTTTTAGACTGGTACTACAAGCAGGAACTCCCTCAATACGAAAAACCAAGTGTGACGGTGGATATGGTAGCCTACTGCTTTGTCGAAGGAAAGATCAAGCTCTTATTAATTCGTCGCAAGGCTCACCCTTATCAAAATTGTTTGGCTCTGGTTGGAGGATTTATGGACAAGGGCGAAGATGCTGCGCATGCCTGTCAGCGTGAGGTGAGAGAAGAAGTTAATCTCAATCTTCCTTTGGAAAAAATTGAGCAATTGATGACCGTATCGACCCCCGGCCGTGACCCCCGGGGCTGGACAGTGACCATTGCCCACTTGGTTTATCTGCCTAGTCGTGCATTAGAACTTGTTCAAGCAGGAGACGATGCCAAGGATGTGGTTTTCGTAGATGTCGATTTTCAGACAGGCAAGTGCTTCTTAGAGGGAGTAGAGTTGGAGGAGCAAGCCTTCGCTTTTGACCATTATGCCATTATCAAAGAATCCATCAAACGAATCCAAGGTCGCCTCGACTGGAATCCGACCTTCCTTTATCTGCTGGAGGAGGAGTTCACTGTCTACGAAGGAACTGAACTGGTCAATCTTATTAACCCAGGTCGCCCAATCGTCAGCAATAACTTTCTAGTAAAATACGGTGAATACGTAGAAGAGGTTGGACTCAAACGAGTGCCCAAAAAGAAACCAAGAAAAACCTATCGATTGAAATAAAAAACGAGGTCGGGACAAAGTTCCTGACCTCTTTATGTACCATCATGAGATGGTTTTGTGTTGTGACTGCTTTTATGGGTGGCTATCTTTCTTAGAATTGCTCAACAGGTGCGTAAAGAAGTCTTTGTATCGATACTTGAGATAGTTCTCATGTAAAAATAACAAAGCGATGTAGACAATCATAAAGCTTGTAGTCAGATAGAAGACATCAAATGCAGTTCGCGCATAGTAAGTGGCTGTTTCATAGGAGCAAATAGCTCCCAAAATCAACCCAGGAAGATACTTGTAATATTTGCTTAACATAAGCCTACACCTCCTATATTCTATTTCAATGTTATTATATTCCTTTGTCTAATACAATACAAGCGATTACACAAAAAACAAATTCAAATTTTAAAAGAAAAATCTCCTGTTTTTCTGTTTTATTACGAATAGAAGAGTAGGAGGAGTAAATGTATCTAAAGTATTTAAGATTTTTAAAATAGTTTAGATAAATTGTTGACATATTTAAAGCCGAATGTTACAATTATATTACAAAAAGATTTCTTTATATTTCCAAAATATTACAAAGGAGTAGAAAAATGAAAAAGAAAACCTATATCAAATTGATGGCAGCAACTGTATTGGCTTCTACCTTGCTATTAGGAGCTTGTGGAAATAAAAAGGAAACAACTCAAGCAAGCAGTTCTATTAAGACAAGCCAATCATCAAGCTCAAAAGCAGCTTCTTCTAGCAAAGAAAGTAAAACTCAGAAGTCCTCAAGTTCAGCTTCATCTGAAAAGACCAAATCATCTACTGACCAGTCTGCAGCAACTGCGACACCATCAGAAGCGACACCTGCACCAGAGCAAAGACAAGGCCAAGAAGTGTCTAATCAACAGGCAGCTAGTCAACAAACTGCTACTCAAGCTCCTTCAACTCAGCAAGGTTCTCAAGCTCAGTCTAACCAGTCAGGCTATGATCCAACAACTGACCGCAAACTTCAAGACAAGCAAGCAGAACACAACAAACGCTACAAGGGTGTTTTAACCATGGTTGATGGTGATTTCTCAGCAGCTGCAGGCAACTGGAAGGGTGCCAATGGTGAAACCATCACAGTTTCATCAGGAGGCAAATTCACAGTAGAATCTGCTGATGGAAAGAAAGAAAACTACTCTATCAGAGACTATTCTTATACTCTTGATGATGGTAAGTATAATGCCAAAATTGGTGGGGGAAAAATCATCCAAATTACAACAGGAGCGGATGGTAAGGTTTCCAGTGTTGCTTTGAATCAATAATAACGATCAGTATTTGAATATTTACAATCAAAGAAAATCCGTCAGCTCAATAAGAGTTGACGGATTATTTTATACTTGTACTTGGGTTAGAAATTCTTCTGTAGTAAGAATTTGAGCAAATTCATCTTGTAGAGAAAGGAGGTTAATCTCATGGATAGTCTCAGGAGAGATGGCCTGACCGTTTTTGTTAGATAGGGTAAAACTGGCAGTAGCATCTGCTAGTAAAGTGACTCTAAAACCAAGATTTGCTGCCATTCGTGTCGTAGTAGATATATAATGAGGCAGAGTCAAACCAACAACGATTAAATGACAAATCTGATTTTTTCGTAAATAGGTTTCAAGATTTGTTCCAATAAAGGCGCTATTAACTGTTTTTTGAAAGACAGGTTCTGCAGTAACTGGCTCAAATCCACTTTTAAACATCTGATTTTGTTTGTTATGAAATTGCGACTGGGGATTGTCAGATATGTGCTGAATGTGTAAGACTGGAAGAGCGTGTTTACGAAAGTATGCCAGTACCCTCAACGCTTGATATTCAGCTTGAGGGTTGTTTCGTTCTCCCCAGATAGGTCTATCAAATGCTTTTTGCATATCGATAATCAGTAGAGCAGTATGAACCATTTTAAGCCTTATCCAATTGCAAGAGAGCTTCAATCTCTGCTAGGGTGCTAGCTTGCGAAATGGCTCCACGGAGTTTGGCTGCGCCAGATGTTCCACGGAGGTAGTGAGGAGCGAGGCCACGGAATTCACGAACTGCGACATTTTCCCCTTTGAGGTTAATCAAGCGTTTCAAGTGTTCGTAGGCAATTTTCATCTTGTCTTCAAAAGTTAAATCAGGTAGGATTTCTCCTGTTTCAAAGTAATGGTTGATTTGGTTAAAGAGGTAGGGATTTCCCATGGCAGCGCGGCCAATCATAACTGCGTCAGCACCAACTTCTTCGATGCGTTGTTTGGCTTCTTGGACAGTACGGATATCACCGTTGGCGATAAATGGAATCTTGGTCAAAGCTTGAGCGACCTTGTGAAGGGTCTCAAGGTCTGCGTGGCCTGTATACATTTGCTCACGGGTACGACCATGCATGGCGAGGGCAGAAACGCCTGCAGCTTCAGCAGCGAGGGCATTTTCAACTGCAAGAGATGGATCGGACCAGCCGGTACGCATTTTGACAGTAAGTGGGATATCAAGGACAGACTGGACCTTGTTGATGATAGAGTAAATCTTGTCTGGATCCTTGAGCCACATAGCGCCAGCTTCATTCTTCACGATTTTGTTAACTGGGCAGCCCATGTTGATATCCACGATATCGGTTTTGGTGTTTTCTTGGATGAATTCTGCTGCGCGTGCTAGGCTGTCTTCATCACTACCAAAAAGTTGGATAGAAACAGGGTTTTCGCCTTCATCGATATGAAGCATGTGCAGGGTTTTTTCGTTGTTGTATTGGATTCCCTTGTCAGAGACCATCTCCATGACAACGAGTCCAGCTCCGAGCTCTTTTGCGATAGTACGAAAGGCTGAGTTTGTCACGCCAGCCATAGGTGCTAAAACGGTACGATTGGGAATCTCAACATTGCCAATCATAAAAGGTGTATTAAGATTTGTCACGAATGAGTTCCTCCAGGTCGTTTTCATCAAAGTTGTAAGTAGTTTGGCAGAATTGACAAGTGATTTCTGCCCCGTGGTCTTCCTCTTTCATTTCCTGTAGGTCTGAGCTTGGAAGGCTAGCAAGAGCGTTCATAAAGCGTTCATGGCTACAGTCACATTGGAAACGGATTTCTTCTTCAGAAAGACGCTTGTAGGCCTCGTCACCGTAGATTGCCTTGAGGAGGGCTTCGATATGGTCTTCACTTTCGAGAAGAGTTGAGATAGCTGGCATTGCTTGGATGCGTTTTTCAAAGCGAGCAATCTCTTCTTCCTTGGCTCCCGGCAATACTTGAACTAGGAAACCACCTGCAACCTTGACCTTGTCTTCTTCGTCCAAAAGGACATTGAGGCCGACTGCAGAAGGGGTTTGTTGGCTTTCAGTCAGGTAAAAGGCAAGGTCTTCACCGATTTCCCCAGAAATGAGAGGAGTCATAGAGTTGTAAGGATTTCCAGTACCGTAGTCTGTGATAACGAGGAATTGACCATTGCCGACAAAAGGTCCGACTAGAACTTCACCAGTTGCAGTCTTTTTGATGTCGACACCAGGATTTTGAACGTAACCTTTGACGTTCCCCTTGGTATCAGCGACGGTGATGATAGCACCTAGTGAGCTAGATCCCAGCACCTTAACTGTTAGTTTAGTATTTCCTTTTTCATTGGCTGCGAGAATCTGGCTAGCGATAAGAGTTCGACCAAGCGCTACAGTTGAGCTAGCTTGGGTTTGGTGTTTTTCTTGAGCAGTGCGGACGGTTTCTGTGCTGTCAAGGACAAAAGCACGAAAGGCTCCGCTTTCTGATATTGTTTTAATAATTTTATCCATAGCTACTATTTTAGCATAAAAATGCCCAAAGGGGGAGCCGTGTGTTTGCTGATTTTCAGGATAATGGACTAGGAAATTAGCAGGAAAATAAAAAGAGAAACAGATTATTTCAGCATTTGTAAGATTTATGCTATGCTTAAGGTAGAAAATGAAAGGGGTAACAAATGTATTTAGGAGACTTGATGGAAAAGGCTGAATCTGGCCAATTTTCAATCCTTTCCTTTCTATTACAAGAGTCTCAGACGACCGTCAAGGCTGTAATGGAGGAAACAGGATTTTCAAAAGCAACCCTAACCAAATATGTCACCCTACTCAATGACAAGGCTTTGGACAGTGGCTTAGAGCTGACTATTCACTTAGAAGATGAAAATCTGTGTCTGTCTATCGGTGCAGCTACCAAGGGGAGAGATATCCGGAGCTTGTTTTTGGAAAATGCTATTAAATACCAGATTGTGGTCTATCTTCTCTATCATCAACAGTTTTTGGCCCATCAGCTGGCTCAAGAATTGATGATTAGTGAGGCTACGCTTGGTCGCCACTTGGCTAGTTTAAATCAGATTTTGTCAGAATTTGATTTATCCATCCAAAATGGACGGTGGCGAGGTCCAGAGCATCAGATTCGCTATTTCTATTTCTGTCTTTTCCGCAAGGTCTGGTCCAGTCAGGAGTGGGAAGGTCACATGCAGAAACTAGAGAGAAAACAGGAGATTGCCAGTTTAGAGGAAATCTGCGGTGCAAGTTTGTCTTCAGGGCAGAAGTTAGACTTGGTTCTCTGGGCTCATATCAGTCAACAACGTCTCCGGGTCAATGCTTGTCAGTTTCAAGTCATAGAAGAAAAAATGCGAGGGTATTTTGACAATATTTTCTACCTTCGTTTGCTGAAAAAGGCTCCGTCCTTTTTTGCTGGGCAACACCTTCCTCTAGGAACTGAGGATGGGGAGATGATGATATTCTTCTCTTTCCTCCTATCTCATCGCGTTCTTCCTCTTCATACAATGGAGTATATCCTTGGTTTTGGAGGGCAGTTGGCAGATTTACTGACGCAATTGATTCAAGAAATGAAGAAGGAGGAGTTGCTGGGGGATTATACAGAGGATCATGTTACCTATGAACTCAGCCAGCTTTGTGCTCAAGTCTATCTCTATAAGGGCTATATTTTACAGGATCGCTACAAGTACCAGTTAGAGAATCGTCATCCATATTTGCTGATGGAACATGATTTTAAGGGAACGGCAGAGGAGATTTTTCATGCCTTGCCTGCCTTTCAGCAGGGGACAGATTTAGATAGGAAAATTCTCTGGGAATGGCTCCAGTTAATCGAATATATGGCTGAAAATGGTGGCCAGCATATGCGGATTGGTCTGGATTTGACATCTGGTTTTCTTGTCTTCTCAAGGATGGCAGCCATTTTGAAACGGTATTTGGAATATAATCGTTTTATTACCATTGAAGCCTATGACCGAACTCGGCATTATGATTTGCTGGTTACCAATAACCCGATTCATAAGAAGGAACAAACACCAGTTTATTATTTAAAAAATGACTTGGATATGGAAGATTTGGCAGGGATTCGTCAGTTATTATTCACTTAAAAGGCTTGGTTGTTCCAGGTCTTTTTTGTGAAATTCACACAATCTCCTCACGTTTTTTTAAAAATTAAAAAAAGTTGATGAACAAGAAAGCGCTTTATTTTGTATACTAGTTAGTGTAAAGAGGAAACATCCTCAAGATCTTTATCAGGAGGACAGCACATGTCACAAGAAAAATACATCATGGCCATTGACCAGGGAACTACAAGTTCTCGTGCCATTATTTTCAACAAAAAAGGAGAAAAAGTTAGCTCGAGTCAAAAAGAGTTCACTCAGATTTTCCCTCAGGCAGGTTGGGTTGAGCACAATGCCAATGAAATTTGGAACTCTGTTCAGTCAGTTATTGCGGGTGCTTTCATCGAAAGTGGTGTCAAGCCAAATCAAATCGAAGCAATCGGGATTACCAACCAGCGTGAAACAACGGTTGTCTGGGATAAGAAAACAGGGCTTCCTATCTACAATGCTATCGTTTGGCAGTCACGCCAGACAGCACCTTTGGCTGAGCAACTAAAAAGCCAAGGTTATGTAGAAAAATTCCATGAAAAAACTGGTTTGATCATCGATGCTTACTTTTCTGCTACCAAGGTTCGTTGGATTTTAGACCATGTAGAAGGAGCTCAAGAGCGAGCAGAAAAGGGTGAATTGCTCTTTGGTACCATCGATACTTGGTTGGTTTGGAAATTGACTGACGGTGCGGCTCACGTGACTGACTACTCAAATGCAGCTCGTACCATGCTTTATAACATTAAAGAACTCAAATGGGATGATGAGATTTTGGAAATTCTCAACATTCCTAAGGCTATGCTGCCAGAAGTTCGTTCTAACTCTGAAATTTACGGTAAGACAGCGCCATTCCATTTCTATGGTGGACAAGTGCCAATCTCAGGTATGGCTGGGGACCAACAAGCAGCCCTCTTTGGTCAGTTGGCCTTTGAACCTGGTATGGTTAAAAATACTTATGGAACAGGTTCTTTCATCATCATGAATACTGGGGAAGAGATGCAGTTGTCTGAAAACAACCTTTTGACAACGATTGGTTACGGAATCAATGGTAAGGTTTACTATGCCTTAGAAGGTTCTATCTTCATCGCAGGAAGTGCCATTCAATGGCTTCGTGACGGTCTTCGCATGGTTGAAAATTCACCAGAATCTGAAAAATACGCTCGTGATTCTCACAACAATGATGAAGTTTATGTCGTTCCTGCCTTTACAGGTCTAGGTGCTCCATACTGGAACCAAAATGCTCGCGGTTCTGTCTTTGGTTTGACTCGTGGAACAACTAAAGAAGACTTTATCAAGGCAACCTTGCAATCTATAGCTTATCAAGTGCGTGATATTATCGATACGATGCAAGTGGATGCTCAAACAGCTATCCAAGTCTTGAAAGTAGACGGTGGTGCAGCCATGAATAACTTCCTCATGCAGTTCCAAGCTGATATTTTGGGAATCGATATCGCACGCGCCAAAAACTTGGAAACAACAGCTCTAGGGGCAGCCTTCCTAGCAGGTTTGTCAGTAGGTTACTGGAAAGACTTGGATGAGTTGAAACTCTTGAACGAGACAGGAGAACTCTTTGAGCCATCTATGAACGAATCTCGCAAGGAACAACTCTACAAGGGCTGGAAGAAAGCTGTGAAAGCAACCCAAGTCTTTGCGGAAGTGGACGACTAATACTGGAAGAATAAAGCGACTTAGTTAGAAAGTGTGTAAATATGGAATTTTCAAAGAAAACACGTGAATTATCAATTCAAAAAATGCAAGAACGTACCCTGGACCTCTTGATTATCGGTGGAGGAATCACTGGTGCTGGTGTAGCCTTGCAGGCGGCAGCTAGTGGTCTAGATACTGGTTTGATTGAAATGCAGGACTTCGCAGAAGGAACATCCAGCCGTTCAACAAAATTGGTTCACGGCGGTCTTCGTTACCTCAAACAATTCGACGTAGAAGTGGTCTCAGATACAGTTTCAGAACGTGCTGTAGTTCAACAAATCGCTCCACATATTCCAAAACCAGACCCAATGCTCTTGCCAGTTTACGACGAAGATGGAGCTACTTTTAGCCTTTTCCGTCTTAAAGTAGCTATGGACTTGTATGACCTTTTGGCAGGAGTTAACAACACACCAGCTGCTAACAAGGTTTTGAGTAAGGAAGAAGTCTTGGAACGCCAGCCAAACTTGAAGAAAGAAGGCTTGGTAGGAGGTGGGGTTTACCTTGACTTCCGTAACAACGATGCGCGTCTCGTGATTGAAAATATCAAACGTGCCAACCAAGACGGTGCACTCATTGCTAA
>NZ_JAJNSA010000174.1:0-2740 GCF_027497875.1 Streptococcus sp. SM3
TTGAACGTTATGCGCAACTACAACCAGACTATCCGGTCTACAATGTCCTTGGTGAGGAGCATACCTATGGCCAATTGAAGGCTGATTCAGATAGCTTGGCTGCCCACATTGATCAAATGGGACTTCCTGAAAAGTCACCTGTTGTTGTCTTTGGTGGACAAGAATATGAAATGTTAGCAACCTTTGTGGCTTTGACCAAATCTGGCCATGCTTATATCCCAATTGATAGCCACTCTGCCTTGGAGCGCGTGTCTGCCATTGTTGAAGTAGCAGAGCCAAGCCTGATTATTGCTATCAATGAATTTCCATTGGAAAACCCAGCTGCTCCAATCATGTCCTTGGAGCAAGTGCGTGAAGCTTATGCGGCTCAGCATGCCTATGACTTGCAACATCCGGTCAGAGGGGATGATAACTACTATATCATCTTTACCTCAGGGACAACTGGGAAACCAAAAGGGGTGCAAATTTCGCACGATAACTTGCTCAGCTTTACCAACTGGATGATTACGGACAAGGAATTTGCAACGCCAGAGCGTCCGCAAATGTTGGCACAACCGCCCTATTCCTTTGATTTGTCTGTCATGTATTGGGCACCGACCTTAGCTCTTGGGGGAACGCTTTTTGCCCTTCCATCAGCCATTACTCAAGACTTCAAACAACTCTTTGCGACGATCTTTTCTCTTCCGATTGCTATCTGGACTTCAACACCATCTTTTGCAGATATGGCCATGTTGTCTGAGGATTTCAATGCTGAAAAGATGCCAGGGATCACCCATTTCTACTTTGATGGGGAAGAGTTGACCGTGAAAACCGCTCAGAAACTGCGCGAGCGTTTTCCAAATGCGCGCATCATCAATGCTTATGGCCCAACTGAAGCAACTGTAGCTCTTTCAGCTGTAGCCGTAACAGATGAGATGTTAGCTACTTTGAAACGTCTGCCAATTGGTTACACCAAAGAAGATTCTCCAACCTTCATCATTGATGAGGCAGGAGACAAATTGCCAAATGGTGAGCAAGGGGAGATCATCGTATCTGGCCCAGCCGTTTCAAAAGGTTATATGAATAATCCAGAGAAAACAGCAGAAGCTTTCTTCGAATTTGAAGGTCTTCCAGCCTACCATACGGGAGATGTCGGAACCATGACGGATGAAGGTCTTCTTCTCTATGGTGGTCGGATGGACTTCCAAATCAAGTTTAACGGTTATCGTATCGAGCTAGAGGATGTCTCTCAAAACTTGAACAAATCGAAGTATATTGACTCAGCAGTCGCAGTACCGCGTTATAATAAAGATCACAAGGTCCAAAATCTCTTGGCCTATGTCATCTTAAAAGAGGGTGTCAAAGAACAATTTGAGCGCGAAATTGATATCACGAAAGCCATTAAGGAAGATTTAGAAAACATCATGATGTCTTATATGATGCCTTCAAAATTCCTCTATCGTGACAGCCTGCCATTAACACCAAACGGGAAAATCGACATCAAAGGGTTGATTAGCGAGGTTAACAACCGATGATCGAGTTTTTGAAACAGCTCCCTCATTTAGAACACTATGGAACACCGATCTATTTTATCTACCTCATTCTAGCTTTTTTGCCGATCTTTGTGGGCCTCTTTTTCAAAAAGCGGTTTCCGGTATATGAAGGACTGGTGAGTCTGATCTTTATCATTTTGATGCTGACAGGTTCGAATCTCAAGCAAATTTATGCCCTGCTCTTTTACGTAGTCTGGCAAATCTTGATTGTGTATTCCTACAAGATCTATCGTCAGAAAGCGGACAATAAGTGGATTTTCTATCTTCATTCCTTCTTGTCTGTCTTGCCCCTGATCTTTGTTAAGGTAGAGCCAGCGATCAAGAACGGGCACCAATCCTTGTTTGGATTTTTAGGGATTTCGTATTTAACCTTCCGAGCTGTCGGAATGATCATCGAAATGCGAGATGGTGTCTTGAAAGAATTCACACTCTGGGAATTCTTACGCTTTATGCTCTTTATGCCGACCTTCTCAAGTGGGCCGATTGATCGTTTCAAACGTTTTAATGAGGATTATAAAACCATTCCTGAGCGTGAAGAATTATTGGATATGTTGGAGCAAGCTGTTAAGTATATCATGTATGGCTTCCTTTATAAATTTATCCTAGCTCATATTTTTGGCCACTTATTGTTAGGTCATGTGCAGACCTATGCCTTGTCTCAAGGTGGATTCTTCAATATCGGAACGCTGGGAGTCATGTATGTTTATGGCTTTGACCTCTTCTTTGACTTCGCGGGCTATTCGATGTTTGCTTTAGCAGCCTCCAATTTGATGGGGATTAAAAGTCCCATCAACTTTGATCGTCCCTTTAAATCACGTGACTTAAAGGAATTCTGGAATCGTTGGCATATGAGTTTATCTTTCTGGTTCCGTGATTTTGTCTTTATGCGTCTCGTGATGGTATTGATGCGCAATAAAGTATTCAAGAGCCGGATTACCACCTCAAATGTTGCCTATATTATCAATATGTTGGTCATGGGCTTCTGGCACGGGGTGACCTGGTACTATATCGCTTATGGGCTCTTCCATGGGCTTGGAATGGTTATCAATGATGCTTGGATTCGCAAGAAAAAGACCATCAATAAAGAAAGAAAAGCAAAAGGATTGGATCCGATACCGGACAATCGTTGGACCAAAGCTTTAGGGATCTTTATCACCTTTAACACAGTGATGCTGTCCTTCCTGATTTTCTCAGGATTCTTGGATCAA
>NZ_JAJNSA010000175.1:0-2692 GCF_027497875.1 Streptococcus sp. SM3
TGACTTCGTGATCATGGAAATTAAGGCTCCTGGGCAAGAACCTCAATGGTTAAAGGATATTTTAGAGAAGTATGGTTTGGTGAAACAGAAATTTTCAAAATATAGCTGTGCTTATCATAAATCACAAGGCTTGGATTATGCCCCAAGACCAGTTCAAGAAACGGTAGGTGCTGCCTATGTCTAATCTATTTGATTCTATTTTTAATAATGCTACAGCAACAGTGGATCCCTTGCGCTTACTGCTGGCCCTTTTGGTCAGCCTCTTTCTAGGGCTGGCCCTATCTTGGACCTATAAATACCGGACACTTTACACTCGAGAGTTTGTCATTAGTTTGACCTTGCTTCCTTGTATGATGACCTTAGTGATCTTTTTGGTCAATGGAAGTTTGGGAACCTCGATTGCAGTGGCAGGGACCTTTAGTTTGATCCGTTTCCGGTCAGCTACGAGTGGTTCTAGAGAGTTGATTGCGATTTTTCTTGCCATGATTATAGGACTAGCGGCAGGTTCGGGCTATCTTTTATTGGCCATTTTATCAACCCTTTCTTTACTAGGAGTGTGGCTGGTATTAGAGAACAAACAGAGTAAGGCAGACCATCAACGGCGCCGTCATTTGACCATAACTGTCTCAAAACAAGATTCTGTTGCAGAACAAATCAGCCAGTTGTTGGATCAAAGTTGTTCAGAAATTGACTTTATTTCTGTCACAACGGCCCAAGCTGGAGAACAACTGACCTTGAACTATGAGGTAAATATGGAATCGAACATCGATGATTTTGCCCTTGCCAATCTATTGATTAGCAAGATTGAAAATTGTGATGTCGCTCTGACAAAGAAAGCCAAGAAAAGAAAGAATTTATAACTACTATCCTACTTTAGGATAGTTTTTTAGGATTTTAAGAACTTTTTAAGAAAAAGTGGTATACTATTTCTAAAAAATTGAAGGAATCCTTTATGAAAAAGACTGCTATTTTTGAAGATATCATCTCGATTATGAGCCATGATTCATCTACCATCAAGGATCGAAAAGGATGCGACCCCGATCGCTTTCGAGAAAAAATGACAGATGATATGTCGGATGATGCCTTTCTCTATCAAGTTAAGGCTTACCTAGCTAGTTTTGGGGTGATCGGGCATGTTTCCTTTCGAGATAAAAAGGCCAGTCAAAAAGGGTTCCTTTTGAGAATAAATGGACAGAAACTGTATGTTGAGGAAGCTAATGAAGATACGGGTCTTCAAGTAGGAGATCAGATCCTAGCTCTGGATGGAAGTGACTTGGATCAGATAGCTTCTCTTCATAAAGCCTATTTTATCAGCAAGACCCCAGAAAGACATTATAGAGAATGGGCAGATTTGGTCTCTCAGTCAACGAGTGTCACCCTGCTTCGAGAAGGGATAGAAAAGACCATTAAAGTAGTACCCAGTCGAGAACCGATCCAGGATCAGATTTTTTGGAAACGATTAGACGATGGGATTCTTTATCTTCGTCTGGATAACTTTATGGATGAAGGATCTTTGGGTCGTTTATACCAAGAGTGTTTACCGACGATGACGGAAGTCAAGTTTCTTATCATTGATGTCCGACGCAACAGTGGAGGGACGGATTCTTTATATTTCCCTCTATTACATCTAGGCTTAGAGAAGGATCAGGGCTATGATTCGCTTGACTGGGATGATGATGGCATGGAAATTCTCTACACAGAGCGCAATGTTGACCTGCGCTTGAAAGACTTTGAGGACTGGATGCAACAGAAAGAAATTAGTCCTGAAACAGTTAAGCTGCTTGAAGAGATGAAAGGGGATTTGCTCCGCCATCGGGGGAAAGGCTATGTACCGTATCAGCAAGAAAGCGAGGAATTCTTCCCAGAGGTTAGAGGAGGCCACTATCCCGAACGGATCTTTGTCTTATCAGACATCTACTGCGCTTCTTCTGGAGATAATTTTGTCCAGATGATGAAGCAATTTAAGAAGGTAACGGTGGTAGGTAGACCAACTCTCGGAATTTTAGACTATTCCAATTGTTGTACCGTTGATTATGGTGATTATCGATTGATGTTTCCTACTTCTCGCTGTCTAAGCCTGGATCAAGGCAAAGGAATGACGGATCAAGGTGTTGAACCGGATATAGAGATTCCTTGGAGTCCTGACCATTTTGAAAGAGATGTGGATCTGGACAAGTGTCTGGAGTTAATTCATCGGGGGAATGTAAAATAAAACAGGATTTCAATCAGAAAAACTGATTAAAGAAAATTTCTTTGATTAGAAGGGATAAATGTCTGAAATGATAACGTTTTCCAGGGGATTCTCACTATGTTTAAAATTGCTTACTTGGTATAAAAAATGGTAAAATAGAGAGTAATAATCAAAATGAAGAGTGAAGCTTATGAAACATCAAACACTTTATAAATTTATCGGGCAGACGGTCTTGTATTTTGCCATTTTTCTAGCCCTACTTTATTTCTTTAGTTACCTTGGTCAAGGTCAGGGTGGCTTTATCTACAACGAATTTTAGAAAAGGAGACTCCTACCCGTGTCAAACCAACCTATTCACGATATGATCGAGACAATTGAACGTTATGCGCAACTACAACCAGACTATCCGGTCTACAATGTCCTTGGTGAGGAGCATACCTATGGCCAATTGAAGGCTGATTCAGATAGCTTGGCTGCCCACATTGATCAAATGGGACTTCC
>NZ_JAJNSA010000176.1:0-2683 GCF_027497875.1 Streptococcus sp. SM3
TTCAAAAGCAGCAACCAAATCTTCTGGTTTTTCAACCTTCCGAATTCCCTTACCACCGCCTCCTGCAGATGCTTTCAACATCACAGGGTAACCAATACGTTCTGCAATCTCGAGGGCTTCTTCAGCAGTATACACTTCACCATCTGATCCAGGAATAACAGGCACTCCTGCTTTGATCATCTGTTTACGAGCATTAATCTTATCCCCCATCAAATCCATGACTTTAGCAGAAGGACCAATAAATTTAATGCCCACTTCCTCACACATGGTCGCAAATTTTGAGTTTTCACTTAAAAATCCAAAACCAGGGTGGATAGCTTCTGCTCCTGTTAGAACAGCTGCAGACAAGACAGCACTCATATTCAAATAAGATTCTGTTGATTTAGCAGGGCCAATACAGACTGCTTCATCCGCTAGTAAGGTATGCAAGGCTTCTTTATCAGCAGTAGAATACACCGCAACCGTCTCGATGCCAAGTTCACGAGCCGCACGAATAATGCGCACTGCAATCTCACCACGATTGGCGATTAAGATCTTACGAAACATAGATAGGCCTTTCTTAATTTCCAATTGCAAAAGTAAGCGTTCCTGAAGCTGCAAGCTTACCGTCTACCTCTGCTTTCGCTTCAACAACAGCAATGGTTCCACGACGTTTGACAAAAGTAGCTGTCATCACCAGTTGATCTCCTGGAACGACTTGTTTTTTAAACTTCACCTTGTCCATCCCTGCATAAAAGACTAATTTCCCTTTATTTTCAGGTTTTGACAACTCTAATACACCTGCTGTTTGTGCCAAAGCTTCCATGATGAGAACACCTGGCATAACAGGATATTGTGGAAAATGTCCATTAAAAAATGGTTCATTAATTGTCACGTTTTTAATGGCAACAATCGTATCTTCGCTTGTTTCTATAACGCGATCCACCAAAAGCATTGGGTAACGATGCGGCAAAGCCTCACGAATAGCATTAATATCAATTGTCATTTGATTCGAACCAATCCTTTTCCAAATTCAACCATTTCTTCATTCGTTACCAAAATTTCAGTGACTACCCCATCCTTTGGTGCTGGGACTTCATTCATCACTTTCATGGCTTCGATAATCAAGAGTGTTTGACCCTTAGTAACTTTGTCTCCTACAGATACAAAGGCTGGTTTGTCCGGAGCTGGCGACAAGTAAGCCACCCCAACCAATGGACTTTCAACCACATCACCTTCTGCAGCCTGAGCTGGAGCAGCAACTGGTTCAGCCGCTACAGCTGGAGTTGCTGGTGCTTCAACAACAGGGGCTACTACAGGAGTTTGAGGAGTTGCTACCACTTCAACTGCAGGAGCAACCGGTGTAGCCGCAACTGAACTCGTTTGGTTTTTACTCAAATTCAATTCTTCGCCATTATTTTTATATGAGAATTCACGCAAAGTTGACGCATCAAATTGAGCCAACAAATCTTTGATTTCAGAAATATTCATGAATTAACCCTCCCAACGTTTAAAGGCCAGAACAGCATTGTGTCCTCCAAAACCAAAGGTATTTGAGATAGCGTACTGAATATCCGCTTCTTGACCTTCACCATAAACAACGTTTGCTTCGATATAGTCAGACAATTCTTTAGTACCAGCAGTTTTTGGTACAAAGCTGTGACGAATCGCTTCGATGGTAGCAATCGCTTCAACTGCACCAGCAGCACCTAACAAGTGTCCTGTAAATGATTTAGTAGATGATACAGGAACTTCTTTACCAAGTACAGAAACAATGGCACCACTTTCACCTTTTTCATTGGCAGGTGTTGATGTCCCGTGAGCATTAACATAATCAACATCTTCAGGTTTGATACCAGCTTCATTAATAGCCAATTTAATTGCTTTAGCAGCACCTGAACCATCTGGTGTTGGTGTTGTCATATGGTAAGCATCACAGTTTGAACCGTAACCAACAATTTCAGCCAAAATATTAGCACCACGTTTTTGGGCATGTTCCAAACTTTCGATGACAAGAACCCCTGCACCTTCACCCATCACAAAACCATTACGGTCTTTGTCAAATGGGATAGATGAACGTTCTGGGTCTTCTGTTGTTGAAAGGGCCGTAAGAGCATTGAAACCACCGATACCAATCTTAGTAATCGAAGCTTCAGCACCACCTGCCAAAACAACATCATGCATACCAAATTTAATTTCACGGAAAGCTTCACCAATGGCATCGTTGGCAGAAGCACAAGCTGTTGTCACGGATTTACATACCCCTTGAGCCCCAATCTTAAGTGCGATGTTTCCAGCCCCCATGTTTGAAAGAGCTTTTGGAATAAACATTGGTTGGATTCTCTTCATCCCACGTTCATGCATCCGGATAATTTGATCTTCCAATTCTTGCAAACCACCAATACCAGATGATACAATCACACCAACACGATCGCGATCTTCTTCTTCCATGTTCAAGCCTGAATTTTCAATAGCTTCCATTGCAGCATAGATTGCATACAATGAGTAAGTATCCATACGATTTTGATCTTTTTTCACGAAATATTTATCGAATGGGAAATCTTGAATTTCACCAGCATTAAAGACTGGAATTTCAGAAGCATCAAATTTCGTAATGGGTTTGATCCCAATTTTTCCTTCATGAAGGCTATTCCAAAATTCTTCTGGTGTATTTCCGATTGGTGAGGTTACACCATAACCTGTA
>NZ_JAJNSA010000177.1:0-2665 GCF_027497875.1 Streptococcus sp. SM3
GCTCACTCTCATAGTGAGACAAGAAGGCTTCTTCCTCTTGACGAGTGAATTCAGACTCTAAAAAGAGAGCAGCCAAATCCCACATTGGATCGTTCATTGATGAATATTCCCAGTCAATCAGATAAAGTCGTCCTTGAGGTGATTCTATAAAGTTTTCAGGCACCAAATCGATATGACAAGATTTTCTGTCAACACCTAAGGCAGCCAGTCTTTTCTCTAAGGAGAAGACTTCTTCTCTAACTGCTTCATAGTTAGCATAAGGGATTTTTTCGTCAATCAAAGATTCGTATTTTTTGATTTCTTGAAAAGGAGCAAATTCTCCCCTTAATTCCTTACCAGAAGCATGAATGGTTTGTAAAATTGGAGCAATTTTATCGAACTTTGTCTTGATTGACGTTGAATCAAGTGTAATAGCAGATTCGATATACTCATTTACTTTGATACCAGCTTCAATATCAAAAAGATAATTTTTTACATCTAAATCTAAATCTTTTAGTAGTTCAAGATTGTACTTTTCATCTTGACGATTAATCAGTTTTTCTGTCCCTTTACCAAAGAATTTAACAATGTATTGCTTATTTGTTGTTTTGGCCAAATAGTTTTGATTGGTCATTCCCCCCAGTTGTTCAACACTGAGGACTTCCTCTTCTTGACTAAGTAAGGAAAAAATTTTTTCTTTAATGATTTTCTCCACAATTAACCTCCAGGACTTATACTTCCCACTTAAACACTGTTTTAAAGGCTGTGTTTAAATCGGTAGCAAAGACACGGTGAATATCTTTAATTTCTCTTACAGGTTCTTCTAGATAAAGGATATTTTTAAGACGATTGGCAAATTTCTTGACTTCCATCATTTGGATGGCATTTTCAAAATCAATGCGACCAGAACGAGAGGACCCAACCAAGAGCAAGCCCTTTTCTAAGGCATCGCGTGTATTGAGATTGACTTTATATTCGCTAACTCCCATCATGAGAATCGTTCCCTGAGGACGAATATAGCGAATCAAATCATTAATAGCTGGTCCAGTACCATCACCACCACAACACTCAAAAGCATGGTCAAAGGCCAAATCTTCAGGAATATTGTCAGTAATATAGCATTCTTTGGCAAATGAGAAAAGTTCCAATTTCTCCCAATGACGACCAATAACCACAATCTCTGCTTCTGGCAAAGTATAGTTGATAATATTGGCAACCACAAAAGCTAAACTTCCATCTCCGATAACGGCGATTCGGTCCCGCTTGCTATGAGCAAGGGTCAATAAGCGATTCATGGCATGCATACCAACACTGACAAACTCTGTAATGGCTGCAACAGTATCTTCGATAGCATCATAAGCCACCACACGATCTTTAGGGAGAGAAACAAATTCTCTCATAAAGCCATCAAAGCCACTAGACAAGAAATGGGTCCCTGTCATGTAGTTTTCATAGAATTCTTCATCACTCTGCATAGGAGGCTGATTGGGAATCATGACAACTTTTTGACCAACCTCGTAGGTTCCTGTCGGGTCAGAAATAACGGTTCCACATGACTCGTGAATCATTGCCATTGGAAGTTTTTTATTCAAAATCTTCGGATCACGTTTTCCTTGGTAGTAACGCTGATCCGCATGACAGACCGCCATATAATTAGGGCGGATGAGGATATGATTCTCTTGGTCAATAGCCTCTTCCTGATATTTGACATTGATAAACTTAGGCTTTGTTAGTTGGTAAATTTGATTAATCATTTTATTACTCTTCCTCAATCATGCTTTTTGCAATCTTCAAATCTGTTACTGTAGTAATTTTCAGATTTGAATATTCACCCTTAGCCAAGGCTACATCTTTTCCTTTGATTACAAAGATTTTACATGCATCTGTTAAGATTTCTTTCTCTTCGGCAGAGAGAGAACCGTAAAGATCCATGAAGTCCTTGCAACGGAATGTTTGAGGTGTTTGTCCTTGATAGAGGTGAGCACGATTTGGAATATCTGTAATAAATTGACCGTTAGTACTTTCAACGATAGTATCAACCGCTTCTACCACTGTGTCCACTGCGTCATGATTTTGAGCAAGTTGGATATTGTCCTGAATCATGCGAAGCGTAATAAATGGACGAACAGAATCGTGGGTAACAACGATGTCCTCTGGAGTAAGCGGACGATAAGCATCAATGGCTTCAATGATTTTCTCAATACTCGTATTACGGTCAGCACCACCTTTTGTAATGATGATACGATCCTTATGAAGAGGTAGATATTTATCTACAAGATCCTCTGCATGGGAAACCCAGTCTCCATGAACACCAACTACAATTTTTTCAATACTTGGTTCCAAGACAAATTTTTCAATTGTATGAATCAAAATAGGTCGATCACCTAGCTCTAAAAATTGTTTTGGCAAATTACTAATTCCCATGCGAGTACCAGTTCCACCGGCAAGAATTCCTGCATAAATCATCTATTTTCTCCTTTGTCATACTAAAAAAACTTATTCTCTCTATTATACCACAATCTAGTCCTATCATGAAAAAAATACCGGACCTCCCGTTCTAGAATGAGAGGATTAAGCAGTTCCATTATTCAAAGAAACTAATCCATTTCTAGTAGTGACTAGGAATTCAATAGTCATTACTAATAAATGGCTGTGAAATTTTAGAGTTCTTCAGAATAATATAGTT
>NZ_JAJNSA010000178.1:0-2636 GCF_027497875.1 Streptococcus sp. SM3
CCCATCCATCAGAAGGACCTGGGCATTTTTCTCCGCTAGACTTTCAGCTCGGCGATGATTCAAGTCGGACACATCCAGTTGATACTCCTCCGCCACCGCTACTAAAAGATCTTGAACCGAATGCTTCAAGATGTAGTCTTTAATGCTGGCTCGGTCAAACGGAAGCTGATAAGTTGCATGGGTCTCCTCAAGACCTGCCAGAATCGCATCATAGGAATCCAGCAAGGTTCCGTCCAAATCCCAAATAAAGGCTTGTTTTGTCATTTTTTCTTCTCTCCTACTTTTCGTCTATATAGCTGACTCAAAAATAGCCAACGAAAGCCATTGTCGAGCAGCGTCCCCGTCCAGACCCCTGGAAGGCCAAAGCCAAGGGTTACTCCAAGCAGATAACCGGCTCCAATTCGAATGACCCACATGCCAATCGTCGTCGCATAAAATGGAAGCTTCCCATTTCCCAAGCCTTGCCAAACAGCTGTATAGATGACCGTTCCTGCTGTAAACGGCGTTCCCAACAAAGAAAAGAGTACAACCGATAAACTAGCTTCTACTGCTTTTGTATCTTGTGTGTAGAGATGGGTCAGAAGAGTTCCACCGAAAAAGATTCCCAAGGCAATAGGTAACATGAACACGAAGGACAAGCAGTAAGACTGCTTTCGAAGGCGGGCAATCTGCTCAAGATCACCTTCACCCAGGCTCCGTGCTACGAGCATGACCGTCGCTGTGGCCACCCCAAATACAGGCATGTAGTTGAACTGGGTCAAGGTCTCTCCGATGGCATTTCCTGCGACTGCCTCGGTCCCAAAAGCAACCACGATCGCAATGATCACAACATCTCCAGCCCGCATCATCAGCCGCTCTCCGGCAGCTGGAAGCGCTAAGTTCAAGAGCTTACGATCCAATCCCCAACGAAGGGGGGCAAAGGGTAGCTGGACCTTTTGCCACAAGAGGATAACGCCCACCAGACGAGCCAGCACCGTCCCCAAAGCTGCGCCGACAATCCCCCAACCAAAAAGGAAAATGGCCACAGAGGAGAACAGAGCGTTTAATAGATTGGTCAACAGGCTCACATACATAGGAAGACGTGGATTGTTGGCCACCCGAACCAAGGAGCCCAAGGTCGTCATCAAGCCTAAGAGAACTATGGTCCCGCCGACCAAGGAAAGATAAATCCCCCCGCTTTCGGCTACTGCAGCTTCAGTCCCCAACAGCGAAATCATCTGGCGTCCAAATAACAGCGATGCCCCTCCTAAGAGAGCACTCAACAATAAGGTCACCTTCAGTGACTCTGTCGCATGGTAGGCAATATTTTCTTGATTTTTTTCACCCAAGCTTTTGGACATGACACTGGCAACTGCCGCACCCAGTGCCAAAAAGATGGCTTGATAGATCGTGATGATATTCCCTGCGACGGAAACACCTGAAATGGCAATCAAGCCCAGGTGAGCCACTAAATAAGAATCCACCATGCCCATCAGCATTTGTAAGAAATTTTCACCCATGGCAGGAAGGGCGATATTTAAGATTTTTTTGTATGAATTCATGAGTATATAAAAGAGCCAAACGGCTCTTTTGATCTTTCTAATACAGAGAATTAAAGTCCCAAGTAGTCTTCTACGGCTGCTTGCATGTCTTTGGCTGCCACGCTTGTACGATGGCGAACCGGTGCAGTTTCAAGGCCGTCTACAGCCGGTGGCACAGGAACACCTGAGAGTGTGTGTAATTTAGCCAAGGCTTCGAAATCGCCTAGACCTGTCTCACCTGTCACCGCTTCTACTGCTACAACTGGGAATTTATAAGGACTTGCTGTAGAGGCAATGACTGTTTTAGCAGTATCCCCTGTTTGAGTCCGGTATTTTTGATAAACGGCTGACGCAACGGCTGTATGAGGGTCTTCGATGTAATCAGACGCTTCATAGACCCGCTTGATCTCTGCAGCAGTTTCTGCTTCATCTGCGTATGCAGCCGCAAACAAATCTAAGATGTCTGCGTCAAAGTTGGACAACTGATACTGACCTGTAGCAACGAGGCTTTCCATCAATTCTTTGGTCTTTGTGGCATCATTGCCTACCAAGTGGAAAATCAAGCGTTCCAAGTTTGAAGAGACCAAAATATCCATCGATGGACTGGTGGTCACCTTGAACTCACGTTTCTTATCATAGACATGTGTTTTGAAGAAGTCTGTCAAGACATTGTTTTCATTTGACGCACAGATCAATTTCCCAACTGGAAGACCGATTTGTTTGGCATAGAAAACTGCCAAGATATTTCCAAAGTTCCCTGTTGGAACAGTGAAGTTGACTTTTTCTCCAGCTGTGATTTGACCTGTCTTCACCAATTGCGCGTAGGCATATACGTAATAAACAATTTGAGGTACCAAACGGCCGATATTCATAGAGTTAGCTGATGAAAATTGTAACTTGTTGGCTGCCAATTTTTCACGTAGTTCAACATCGTTGAACATATGTTTGACATTCGTTTGGGCATCGTCAAAGTTTCCATCGATAGCGATCACATGAGTATTGTCCCCAGTCTGAGTGGTCATTTGCAACTCTTGTACCTTGCTGACACCGTCTTTTGGATAAAAGACGATAATTTCAGTACCTGGAACATCCGCAAATCCTGCCATGGCAGCTTTC
>NZ_JAJNSA010000179.1:0-2589 GCF_027497875.1 Streptococcus sp. SM3
CATGAGCCTGTGCAAGATCCAAGACATGAATGTAATCTCGAATACATGAACCATCACGTGTATCGTAGTCATCTCCAAATATTTTCAGGCTATCATTTTGTCCCAATGCGGTCTTGTTGATGTTGGGAATGATATGAGTTGGATTTTTCACGCGCAGACCGTTTGAAGCATCCATTTCGGCCCCAGCTACATTAAAGTAACGGAAAATGACATATTTCCAATCATAGCGATTTGCCATCCAGTAGATCATTCGTTCACCCATCAGTTTTGTTTCTGCATAAGGGTTGACAGGGTCAAGCAGGGTATCTTCAGTTGCAGGCTTGTCAATACAGTTATTACCATAGAGGGAAGCAGTCGAAGAGAACATGATTTTTTGAATACCAACTTCAGACAAGACTTTGAGAACTTGGTTCATACCAGCAACATTGGCAGTGAAGTATTTACTTGGATTTTCAATACTTTCGCTCACAACAATCTCACCTGCACAATGGAGAACAGCATCAATCTGGTTTTCTTCCAAGTAGGCTTTTAAGGCACTAGCATCATAAACATCCAGTTGTTTAAAGCTAGCACGACTATCTACAGCCGAACGATTTCCTGTAGAAAGATTATCGAGAACATGTATCTGATAGCCAGCATTTAAAAGAGCTTTAACGGTATGGGAGCCAATGTAGCCAGCTCCACCTGTAACAAGAATTGTTTTGGTCATGATTTTTTCCTTTTTCTAGTTTTGTACTATTTTAAAGAAAGAAGAAAGGAAAGTCAACTGTTTTCTGCAAATTTCATGAAAAAACTGGACAAATATAGCATTGAATTGTTTTTTGTTTGGGAATTAATAGTTTGGTTGGTCTTGGAATAGTTCTTAGATTTCACCTCACATGCAAGAAAATACAAGCTTTTTCTAAGATAGAGCAAGACTAAGATACTAACTTAGAAATCCACCTTCCCGCTATTCTTCTCCTATAAAAAGTGGTAAAATGGATGAAAGAAAGAAGGAACTGAAATGACAACATTATTTTCAAAAATCAAAGAAGTAACAGAACTTGCTGCAATCTCAGGTCATGAAGCACCTGTCCGTGCTTATCTTCGTGAAAAGTTGACACCGCACGTGGATGAAGTGGTGACAGATGGCTTGGGTGGTATTTTTGGTATCAAACATTCAGAAGCTGCGGATGCGCCGCGCGTCTTGGTCGCTTCTCACATGGATGAAGTTGGTTTTATGGTCAGCGAGATTAAGCCAGACGGTACCTTCCGTGTCGTAGAAATCGGTGGTTGGAATCCTATGGTAGTCAGCAGCCAACGTTTCAAACTCTTGACTCGTGATGGTCGTGAAATTCCTGTGATTTCGGGTTCTGTCCCTCCACATTTGACTCGTGGTAAGGGCGGCCCAACTCTGCCAGCTATTGCAGATATCGTCTTTGATGGCGGTTTTGCGGATAAGGCTGAGGCAGAAAGCTTTGGCATCCGTCCTGGCGACACCATCGTACCAGATAGTTCTGCAATCTTGACAGCCAATGAAAAAAATATCATCTCAAAAGCTTGGGACAATCGCTATGGGGTTCTCATGGTGAGCGAGTTAGCAGAAGCTCTGTCAGGTCAAAAACTCGGAAATGAACTCTATCTGGGCTCTAACGTCCAAGAAGAGGTTGGTCTTCGTGGTGCTCATACTTCCACAACTAAGTTTGACCCAGAAGTTTTCCTAGCAGTTGACTGCTCACCTGCTGGTGATGTTTATGGCGGTCAAGGCAAGATTGGAGATGGAACCTTGATTCGTTTCTATGACCCAGGTCACTTGCTTCTCCCAGGGATGAAGGATTTCCTTTTGACAACTGCTGAAGAAGCTGGAATCAAGTACCAATACTACTGTGGTAAAGGTGGAACAGACGCTGGCGCAGCTCATCTGAAAAATGGCGGTGTCCCATCTACAACTATCGGTGTTTGCGCTCGTTATATCCACTCTCACCAAACCCTCTATGCAATGGATGACTTCCTAGAAGCTCAAGCTTTCTTGCAAGCCTTGGTGAAAAAATTGGATCGTTCAACAGTTGACTTGATTAAAAATTATTAAACTTAAGGAGGTGGTAGGGATGGTAGAACCAAACCTAGAAAGCCTTGTAAAAGATCTTTACAATCATGCTCGACATGATTTGAGTGAAGATTTAGTTGCTGCTCTCCTAGAGACTGCTAAAAAACTGCCTACTACAAATGAGCAATTGCTGGCAGTTCGTCTCTCAGGCCTGGTCAATCGTGAATTGCTCCTAAATCCCAAACATCCGGCACCTGAGTTGCTCAACTTGGCTCGCTTTATCAAAAGAGAAGAAGCAAAGTACAGAGGAACCGCAGCTTCTGCGATTATGTATGGGGAGCTCTTTAAAATGCTTTGATTCCATTGTGAATCAAAGCATTTTTCTATATATTAGAAAAGCAATTCTTGGTTAGGAAAAGAAAAAAGCCATCCCATTTGTACTGACCCCCAAAAGTTGGACAAATAATTATTGAAAGGATTTAGTTCTGTATTGCACAGGGCTAAGTCCTTTTAGTTTGACTTTAATTCGTTTGTTGTTGTAGTAATCAATGTAGTCCACAATA